>DATFVU010000161.1:0-8676 GCA_035260145.1 Candidatus Polarisedimenticolia bacterium
GCGTCTGCGGCTCGAGCACGCCGTACAGCTTCTCGTACAGCATGAGCTCGGAGTCATCCAGATTCAAGTAGGCGAAGATCTTGTCCTTGGCGAAGATGTAATCGCAGATGAGCGTCTTCTGGAACAGGCGCCCCTGCGCCAGCTCCTGCTGCTGCCGGAACCGGTTCAGCAGGAAGAAGAGCTGGCACTGAAAGGCGGCGCCCGGCCGATCCTGGTAGAAGTCGTGCAAGAACGGATTCTCGACCTTCTCGAGAACCCTGGCCGCCTCGAAACGCTCCGCCAGGAGGTCGACGAGACTCGTCTTGCCGACGCCGATGGGACCTTCGACCGCGATGGATTTGAAATTCATCCGATGACCGTCGAGAGCCGCGCATTATACCTCCAGCCGCTCCGCGCGCGACCGATCCGGGCAGGACTGGAGCAGCTCGGCGGCCGACTTTCCCAGGACGGGATGCCGGGCGCCGGGGGCGATCTCCGCCAGGGGCAGAAGAACGAAGCGCCGCAGGTGCATCCGGGGATGAGGCACCTTCAAAGCACCTTCCTCCCGGATGTCGTCGCCGCAGAGGAGAACGTCGAGGTCGATCGTCCGGGGTCCCTTGTCGCGCGTCCTCGAGCGCCCCAGGGACTTCTCGACGGCCAGGCAGATCTCCAGGATCTTCTCCGGCGGAAAGGACGTCATGCAGCCCACGACTTGGTTCATAAACTCTTCCTGATCTATGACTTCCAGCGGATCGGTGCGGTAGATCGACGAGCGCAGGCCGCACTCCAGACCCCAGGCGCGAAGCTCCTCGATCGCCCGGGAGAGGTACCCCTCCCGGTTGCCCTGGTTCGAGCCCAATCCAATGAAGACAAGCCTCTCCGGCATTCGACCGCTCCCAACGCGCGTTGACAGTTAAAGATAGCATTTGCTAGCATCGTCAATTTGCAAATCATTTTCTGCACGTCGACACCCATTGGCGGGCCGCGACGTTCGCGGCCAATCCACCCGGGACGATCCCGGCAGGGCGGACCAACGAGATGAAGAAGGCGGCACCGAGAAAACCGGCCAAGGCCCCGGTCACCACCACGAATACTTGGATGATTCACGAGAAGGCGCTCAAGGAGTTCGAGCGCGGCGTGGGACTGCTGCAGAAGCAGAGCTATTCAGAGGCGATCGAGCGTTTCCAGGCGATCGTCGGCTCCTTCCCCCAGGAGAAGGAACTGACCGATCGGGCGCAGGTGTATCTGAGGATCTGCCAGAACGTCCTGGAGCGCAAGGAGCCCCAGCCTCGCAAGCCCGAGGATTTCTTCTACTACGGCGTGATCATGGCGAATGAGGCGAATTACGACGAGGCGGTGAAGCTTCTCGAGAAGGCGCTGCAGGCGAATCCGAAGGACGAGAAGGTGCACTACGTGATGGCCTCGACGCTGGCCGCCAAGGGAGACCGAAGAGAGGCGCTCGAGCATCTGCGCGAGGCGATCGAGCTCAACGCCACCAACCGTATCTACGCGCGGAACGATCCCGACTTCGAGCCTCTCCGGGACGACGATAATTTCCAGAACATGATTCACCCGGAGGAGGTCTAGGAATCCGCCCGGGTGAGGGCGGCCTCCTCGAGCCCCGGCGGCGACCGAGTGATGAGCACGAATCGGAGGAAGGGCCAGAGGGGGCGTGGAGGGCGCTCGAAGGGACGGCGGTCGGCCCGACCCGCTCGCGCACGGCGACCCTCGAGAGCCCAGAAGCGCGCCAGGGCACGCAAGGCCGCCCCCCGGCGACCGGCCCGGCCGAAACGGGCCCGCTCCCGCCCGGTCCGGCACGCCCCTTCCCGCTCGCATCGCCGCACCGCCGTCAAGTCCCATCCGGTCCCCACGGCGGCCCGGCCCGGGATCGCGAAACCGCGCCCGACACCCGCCCCGTTCGTCCCGCGAGGCACGACTCCCGTCGTGCTCACACCGAACCGGCCGGCGCCCATGCGGCCCGGCCTGGGCGCTCGGCATACCGGCGTTTCCGACAGGGCCGCCGCGGGCGGCGGCCTCGGCAATGGACCGGGCATAGGGCTGGCGCGACCGGGCCCTGCCCGCCCCCAGCCGGGAGGTGCCGCCCAGCGGCCGGAGGGCGCGCGCTCGTTCCGGCCCTCGGGCTCCTCGGCGGCGACGGGAGCGATCGCCGACCGCCGGCCGGCCCGGCGTCCCGTCGCCGCGCCGCGCAAGCGGGAGGTCTGCGCCATGATCCTCGCCGCGGGTCAGGGGAAGAGAATGCTGTCGCAGTCCTCCAAGCTGGTGCACAACGTCGCCGGGCGGCCGATGGTGCGGCACGTGGTCGAGGCGGCCAGGACGGCCGGAATGGCGCGCACGGTCGTCGTGGTCGGCAACCAGGCCGACGAGGTGCGCCGGGCCGTCGGTGAAAACGACAAGAGGATCGGCTTCGCGTACCAGGATGCCCAGCGCGGCACCGGCCACGCGGTTCTGTCGGCGGAGCGGCAGCTCGCCGGGTACGAGGGAGACGTCCTCATCCTGAACGGCGACCTGCCGGCCCTGCGTCCCGACACTTTGAGCCGATTCGTCGAGTTTCACCGGTCCTCCGGCGCGCCCCTCAGCCTGGTGACCGCGGCCATCGAATCCCCGACGGGATATGGGCGAATCATCCGAACCTACAACGGCGACTTGTCGCGCATCGTCGAAGAGACCGACGCCACTCCGGACGAGAAATCGGTCAGGGAGATCAACTGCGGCATCTATTGCGTCGACACGACCTGGTTGTGGGACCCGCTGAAGCGGGCCCGGACCGACAACGCCCAGGGGGAGATCTACCTGACCGACCTCGTGGAGATTCTGCGGCGCGACGGCCACAAGGTGGCGGCGTATCGTCATCCCGAAGCCGAAGAGGTGCTCGGGGTGAACGACCGCCGCGAGCTGGCCGCCGCGACCCGGGCGCTGCACCGGCGCAAGGCGGACTCACTCATGTCGGAGGGGGTGACCATCCTGGACCCCGCGACCACCTACATCGACGTGGACGTGAAGGTCGGCCCGGAGACGCTCCTCGAGCCCGGGGTGATGCTCCTGGGGGCGACGGAGCTCGGTCGCGGCGTCAGCATCGGAGCCGGCACGCGCATCACCGATTCGATCGTGGGAGACGGCACGGTCCTTCTCCCCTACTGCGTCGTCGCGGCGTCCCGCATCGGCCGGCAGTGCCGCATCGGGCCCTTCGCCCACCTGCGCCCCGACACCCAGCTCGACGAAGAGGCCCGCATCGGCAATTTCGTCGAGACCAAGAAGATTCGCATGGGTCAGGGGAGCAAGGCCAACCACCTGGCCTACCTGGGAGACGCCGAGATCGGCAAGCGCGCCAACATCGGCGCCGGCACGATCACGTGCAACTACGACGGCGTGCAGAAACTGCGCACCATCATCGAAGACGAGGTGTTCATCGGCAGCGACACGCAGCTCGTGGCTCCCGTGCGCGTGAAGCGCGGGGCCTACGTCGGCGCCGGCTCCACCATCACCAAGGATGTGCCGCCCCATGCGCTGGCCATCTCGCGGAGCCAGCAGGTCGTCAAGGAGGATTGGGCGAAGCGGTTCAGCCCCTCGGCGCGCCAGAAGCAGAAGGACAAGGGCAGGGAGCCGGGCGGCGGCTCGTAGCCCGCCCCGGTGACGCCCGTCCGGCCTCCGGGATCCGCCTGATTTGCGGCGGCCCTTCCAAGGGCTTATAGTGGACTCCGCATGTGCGGCATCGTCGGGTACATCGGCCATAAGAGGGTCAGCACCGTTCTCCTGGATGGTCTGCGGCGGCTCGAGTACCGCGGCTACGACTCGGCCGGCATCGCGGTCATCAACGGCGGCAACATTCAGGTGGTCCGCAGCGCGGGCAAGCTGCGCGATCTCGAAGAGAACCTGCGCCTCACCAAGATCGAGGGGACCTTCGGCCTCGGTCACACCCGCTGGGCCACGCACGGGCGCCCGACGGAAGAGAACGCCCATCCGCACCGCGACTGCAGCGGCACCCTGGTCGTGGTCCACAACGGCATCATCGAAAACTACAAAGAGCTGAAGCGCGACCTGACCGCCCGGGGACACCAGTTCAAGACCGAGACGGACACCGAGGTGATCGCGCATCTTATCGAGGAGGCGCGCAAGAATCCCGACACGCCTCTGGACGAGGGCGTGCGCCGGGCGGTGTCCCGCCTGACGGGCAGCTATGCCTTCTGCGCCGTCTCCGCCAGGGACCCGATGAAGATCGTGGCGGCGCGCAACGGCCCGCCGCTCGTCGTGGGGCTGGGCAAGGATGAGTACTTCGTGGCCTCCGACGTCCCGGCGATCCTGCACCACACCCGCGACGTCTTCTTCCTCGACGACCGCGAGATTTCCGTGATCACGGACGGCGGAGTGGTCATCACCGACCATGAGGGCCGGCCGGTCAAGAAGCAGGTGCAGCGCATCACCTGGGACCCGATCATGGCCGAGAAGGCGGGCTTCAAGCACTTCATGCTGAAGGAAATCTACGAGCAGCCGCGCGCCATCCGCGACACCCTGCTGGGGCGCGTGTCCCAGGAGACCGGGCAGATCTTCCTCGACGAGATGGAGATCAGCGACGAGGAGTTCCGCAGCTGCACCAAGCTTCACCTCGTGGCGTGCGGCACCTCCTGGCACGCGGCGCTGGTCGGCAAGTTTCTGATCGAGCGGCTGGCCCGGCTGCCCGTCGAGGTGGACATCGCCTCCGAGTTCCGCTACCGCAACCCGATCCTGGAGAAGAACCACCTCGTCGAGGTGATCAGCCAGTCGGGCGAGACCGCCGACACGCTCGCGGCGCAGCGCGAGGCGCGTGCCCGCGGCATCAAGACGATCGCCATCTGCAACGTCGTCGGCTCGATGATCACGCGCGAGGCGCACGGGGTGATCTACACGCACGCGGGCCCCGAGATCGGCGTCGCCTCCACCAAGGCGTTCACCGCCCAAATCGCCGCCCTGTTCCTGCAGGCGCTGCACCTGGGCCTGCTGCGCGGCACCCTGACGCCGGAGCAGTCCAGGGAGTACATCAAGGATCTGCTGCACATCCCGACCCAGATCGAGCAGGTGCTGGCGAAGGACGCCCAGATCGAAGAGATCGCCAAGGACTACTTCCGCGCGCCGGACTTCCTGTACCTGGGGCGCGGTGTCAACTACCCGATCGCGCTCGAGGGGGCGCTGAAGCTCAAGGAGATCTCGTACATCCACGCCGAGGGGTATCCGGCGGGCGAGATGAAGCATGGGCCGATCGCCCTCATCGATCGCAACCTGCCGGTCGTCGCCCTGCTGTTCGGCGACGGCCTGTACGAAAAGATGATGGGGAACGTCGAGGAGGCGCGGGCGCGCGACGGGGCGATCATCGCGGTCACCGACGAGGGGAACGAGGAGGTGCCGCATCGCGCCGACCGGACCATCGGAGTGCCGCGCACCTCCGACCTGCTGACCCCGATCCTGGCGATTATTCCCCTGCAGCTGCTCGCCTACCACATCGCCCTGCGCCGCGGCTGCGACGTCGATCAGCCCCGCAACCTCGCCAAGTCGGTCACGGTCGAGTAGGTGGCGCACGGTCCGTCGCCGGACCGATCCTCCCGCTTCTCCCTGCAATACGTGGCGCCGGTCATGCTGCTCCTTGTCTGGAGCGTGTGGCCGGTGCTGCGCGGGGCCGAGACCTTTTACCTGCGCGACGTTTTCAACACGCACCTGGAGCTGAAATGGGCCGGGATCGAGGCGATGCGCCACGGTCGCCTGCCGCTCATCGATCCCTACCGGGCGGGCGGACAGCCGCTCCTGGGCAACCCGAACGCGCTGACCCTGTATCCCGATGCGCTGCTGTTTTTCGTGGCGTCCCCCCTGAGGGCGCTCAGCGCCCATTTCTGGATCCACTTCCTGCTCGCGCCCTTCTCCTTCTTCTGGCTGGCGCGCGCGCTGGGACTGGGACGCGCCTCCTCGTGGGCCGCCGGAGTCTGCTACGCCCTCAGCGGCTATTACCTGTCCACCTTCGTCTTCTACAACCTGATCGTCAGCGCCACTCTGGCTCCCGCTTTCGCCGCCGCCAGTCTGGGGCTCGCGACCGGGCCGCGGCCGGGGCGCATGGCGTGGGCGGCGGGATCCCTCTGGGCGCTGTTGATCCTTTCCGGCGACCCGCTGGGTTGCCTGGTCGCCCTGGGGCTGGCGGTCGCTCTCGTGGCCCTGCGCTCGCCAAAGCCCCGCGGGCTCGGGCGCGTGGCCGCGATCGTCGTCTGCGGAACACTCCTGGCGGCGCCGCAGATCGTCGAGTCTCTCCGAATCCTCGGAACGTCCTATCGCGGCGCGCACGGATATTCCGCGTCCGCCGTGACGGCGGAGAGCTGGGACCCCCGCCAGACGGCCGAGTGGCTGCTGCCGTTCGTCTTTGGCCGGCCCGATCTCCTCGATAGCGGCGGATTCTGGGGCCATCGCTTCTACACCGACAGACCGCCGTACCTGTTCTCGCTCTATCCCGGGCTCCTGGCCATCGCCCTGGTCGGGGCCGCATCGTTCGCGCGCGGCCGCGTGGTGCGCTTCGCGCAGGTCACGCTCGTCCTCGGTCTGTTCCTGGCGCTCGGCCGCTTCAACCCGCTGGCGGGATGGCTGTTCGAGTGGTCGGGCGGCCTCCTGCGTTACCCGGTCCGCCTGTTCATCCTGGTCGCCATCGCCTCATCGGTCCTGGCGGGAATCGGTTTCGAGAAAGTGTTTCGGGAGAAGGACGCGCGGGCCGCGCGCGCGTTCTGGCTCGTCCTCGCGCTCCTGGCGATCCTCTTCGCCCTCGGCTGGATGACGTTTGCCTTTTCGGTCGGCCCCGCGGATTCGCTGGTGCGAAACGTCGTGCCGCCGTCCTTCGGTGCCCCGGAGATCGCCGGCGTGCGGGAGCGGTGGGCGCGCCTGTGCGCCGGGTCGCTTGTCGCGCTCGCGGCCCTCGCCTCGGGCGCGTACGTCGCCAGGCGGCGGCCGGAAGAGGGGTGCGCCTGTCTCATCGCGGCGCATGCGGCGGCGCAGATCGTCTTTCTCTCTCCGCTTCTGGCATCGGACCTGCTCGCACCGTACCGGGCGGCATCACCCGTCCTCGATTTCGTTCCCGAGACGTCCCTCGTGGTGCATGGCGCCTCCGAGGGGTTGTTCGCAAAGCCCGGTCCCGACCGGGCCGTTTTTCCCGATCCGCGGGCGCTCTGGTTCGAAAGGCGCGCCTTTCACGAGCTCTATCCGTTCGCCGGGGCGCTGGCGGGGAGGACGTACGAATTGAACGTCTCGTCGGAAGGGATGGATTCGTTCCTCAGCACCGCCGCCAGGGACGCCGCGCGAATCTCGACCGACGCGGAGCGGATCCGCCTTCTGGCCGCCTGGGGAGTCGACCGTCTGCTCCTCGATCGCGCGCTCGATCCCGCGGCGGTCGGCGACGCACGGCTCCTGGCGAACATACCGAGTTATGGAGGATCGCTGCAGGTCTACGAGATCCCCGGCGCCGCCCCGCGGGCGTACCTGGCGAAGCACGTTCTGCGCGCCCCCGATCCACTCGCCGCCCTCGCCCTCATGAAAGAGGCCTCGTTCGACCCCCGCTCGAGCGCGGTCATCCCGGCGGACGGCCCCCCCGTCGACGGATCGGAGGGGGAGGTGCGCCTTATCGAAGAGGAGGCGGAGCGCATCTCGGCCGAGGTTTCCACGTCGTCCCCCGGCCTGCTCGTGATTCAGCGCGCGTTCCAGCCGATTTACCGCGCGAGCATCGACGGAACGCCCGCCCGGATCCGGATCGCGAACCTGCACCGCGTCGGGGTGGACGTCCCGGCGGGCCGCCACCGCGTCGAGTTGCGCGCCGATCGAAGGCCGCTATGGCTTTCCTTCGGCGGAAGCGTATTCGGAATGGCCGGTCTCGTGCTTCTCGGGCGGCGTCGGCGGCCATCGGCAGGCCCCGTCGGTATTGTGGCGAGCGCGGTTGGCCGACCCTGAAAGGCCGTGAGAGCTCAGCCCCCGCCCGCGGCGCCTTCGGAAGACGGCGCTGCGGCCGCGTACCGGCTCTGTTTGATCATCCGCAGGGCCCGATCCCGATCGCCGGAGTCCGGACTGTTGGTCAGGATGGTGAAGGAGAGCAGCAGGCCATCGACGCCCACGGCCCCGGCCGTCAGATACTTCCATTCCCCTGTCGCGGGTGCTCTGTCGGTGATCGTGAAGAGGTAACCCCGCGCCTTCGGTCCCGCGATCTCCTTCAGATTGATCTCGCGTTCAATCGCGTGATCGAGCTGTCTTCTGCCGACCTTCTCGACGAACCCGCGAATCGTCTCGGGCTCGGCGAGATCCGGATCGCCGTCCTGACTCAGACTCCAGATTGGCGTGACCTGGATGACGAACTCGCTTCCCGAGGCGGGAGAGAACTCGATGGTCGGAGGCAGGTCCGCCGGCGGACGGCTCACCGATTCCTTCCAGGAGGACGGTACCGTCAGATCCAGGGTGCCGTGTCCGGGAAGGGGATAGGAGCGGACGGAGGTCGCCTCCGCCGCCAAGACGGGCGGCGACAGCAGCAGAAGCGCGCACCCCACGGTACCGAGACGCGCCACAGGATCCCCGGGTTGGTCGAATCGTTCGCGACTCATGGAGCGTACCCCCGCCACCCGGCCGAGTCAACGGGACGTCCCGGCGATCCGGGCGCCGCCATCGCCGTGAGATAATTCGCGCCATGGAATCACT
>DATFVU010000162.1:0-8245 GCA_035260145.1 Candidatus Polarisedimenticolia bacterium
ACCTCATAAGCTACCCTCCTCCGCTGGCGTCAGCTTCTTCGTCACGTCTCTGTACGGCTTGATGCTTCGGGGATCGTTGATGTCCTGTCGGAAAACCACCGTGCCCGTTCTGCGGTCGATGCGGATGATCTTGCCGTCGTACAGCACATCCCCTACTTTCAGGAAGTATCCCTTGTTGTCGCTGCCGTTGAAGAACGCCAGTGCGCCCTTCCCCTTCTGGACGATGCCGACGAGGTCCACCTCCGAAATCAGCATCCCGGCGATCCCGCGCGGACGAGGGCCCTTCCCCACGGTGTTCGCCGCGTCCACGAGGGAGCGGAATGGGTCGCGCCGCCCCGCGGGGTCGTACGTGAATCCGCGCCCGCTGAGCATCGCTTCGTTGTCCTGCATGATCTTGTTGATGGTTTCCGCGTCCTTCGGAGTGGACGGCGCCGGAGCGGCCGTGTCGCCGCCCTTCGCCTGGGCCGGGTCGTCCGCGATGGCCGCGGAGGACGCGCCCAGCGCCAGCCCGAGGGCCAGAAGAACCGGCAGGACTCGGCCTCCGCTCACTGGGTCGCTCCTGCCTTGTCGTCCCCGGCCTTCTCGTCGTAAACGAAGGTCGTGGCCGTGAAAGTGGACTTGATCGAGTGCGGGCCGGTCGTGGCCGTGATGGACACACCGCTCACATTGATGATGCGCGAATACTTGCTGATGCGATCGAAGAACACGCCGAGATCGTGATAGTCCCCCTCCACGTCCATGGCGATCGGGAATTCCTTGTAGAACTCGACCGGCTTCAAAGCGCCGGGATTGAACTGCTTCAGATCCAGGTTGGACTGGTCGGTCAGGTTCTTCACCCACTTCAGCAGCTCGCCCGTCTCCGGCACGGTCGGCAGGATCGCCAGCAGATCGTTCAGCTTGAGCTGCAGGTTCTCGATCTCCTTCTCGAACTCCGGCAGCTTGGCCTCGATCGCCTGCCCCTTGCGGATCTCCGCCTGGAGGGACTCCAGCTCCGCCCGCGACGAGGCGTTGTGCTTCTCCATCTCGGAAAAGTTCGGGTAGGCCATCCAGGCGACGGCGACCAGGGCGATCGCCATGACCGCGACCACCGCGAACTGGCCCCAGAACGGCAGCTTCTTGAAGTCCATTGTCGCTCCCTACCCGCCCGGCGGCGGCGCCGCGGCGTTCGCCTCGGTCGGCGCCTCGGGGTGCGCCACGAACTGACAGGTCATGGAGAACGTGACCCCGACCGGAATCGCGGTGATCGTGCCCAGGACCACGTTGTTGAAATACCGGGAGCCGGTCAGGTTGTTGTAGAAGTTGGAGACCGCGTTGTACGTCGTCGCCTTGCCCATGATGACGACCGCCGCGCCCGATTCGTTCATGCTGTCCAGCCACAGAAAATCGGGAAGCTGCTTGCTGACCTCGTCGAGCAGGTGCACCGGGCCGCTCTGGTTGCGCTTCAGCTGGGTGATGAGCGCGATCTTGCGCTCCAGCAGCTCCTTCTTCGCCTTGTACTCCTCGCCTTTCTTGATGATCGCCTGGAGCCGCTCCTTCTCCGCCTGCGCCTTGGAGATCTCGACGCGCAGCCGGCGGGCGTCGCTCTCGAGGGTGTACCAGCGCCAGCCGATGAATAGAAGCGCCAGGATCACCACGCCCGACATCAGCACGTTCTGGCCCAGCGTCCCGACGCCTTCGAAGCGCGGCGCCTTGGGCGCCTTCGCCTTGACCTTCTCGGTTCCCGCGAGGAGGTTGATCTTGATCATCGGCTGTCCCCCGCGCGGCGCGCCGCCAGGCCGACGGCGATCGACACGCTCGCGCCGATCTCCTCGACCATGTCCGAAGAGATTCCCTTGCCGATCTGCACGCGGTTGAACGGATTCAGCGCCTCCACGGGGATCCCGAAGCGCTCGCCCAGCGCCTCGCGGAGATGGGGAATGCGCGAGGAGCCCCCGGCGATCACCAGGGTCTCGATGTTCTCCCCCGGGGTCGTGTTCTTGAAGAAGTCGATCGTCTTCTGGATCTCGGCGCCGATGAAATCATTGACCGAGGCGATGATCGGATTGACGTTCTCCACCGGGATGCCGTCGACCTCCTCGCCGCGCTTCAGGGACTCCGCCTGCTCGAAGCTCAGGTTCAGCTCCTTGCGGATGGCGTCGTTGTAATGGTTGCCGCCCACCGAGATGTCGCGCCAGAAGATTGAGGTCGTGCCCTTCAGGATGGCGACGTTGGTGGTGGAGGCGCCGACGTTCACCAGCGCCCGCGCCACACCCGGGTCCGTCTCGTAGTTCATCTCGTAGCAGTTCTGCAGGGCGAAGACGTCCACGTCCACGACCACCGGGTTGCGTCCGGCCTGGCTCACGACCGAGGTGTAGTCGTTGATCTTGTCCTTCTTGGCGGCCACCAGCAGGACGTCCATGTTCCCCTCGCCGCCGCTGGCCCCCTTCAGGACCTGATAGGCGAGGTTGACGTCCTGCACGTCGAACGGGATGTACTGCTCGGCCTCCCACGGGATGACCTCGGCCAGCTCCTCCTCCGAGGTCGCGGGGATGGAGATCTTCTTGATGATGACGCTGTGGCCTGACAGGGCGATCGCGACGTCCGAGGCCTTGATCTTGCGCACCGAGAAGGCGCGCTGCACCGTGTCCACCACCAGCCCGGCGTCCATTATCGCGCCGTCCACGATGGCCTCGGGCGACAGGCGCTCGAGGGCGACATTGAGCAGCTGGTAGCCGCGCCCCTTTCCAAGCTCTTTCAGCTCGACGATCTTGACGGCGCTCGAGCCGATGTCGAGTCCCACCAGATTCCTGCCTCTAGAAAAGAACACCGAGATCTCCTTTAACCTCAAGCCCCGCGGTAGGTTGCGGCATCCGTTGCCGGGCGCTCCTTTGCCACGAAAGTCCAATATATTCCGCGACTCCATTTTTGCAAGCCGTGTCTACGTTTTCGGAAGTCCAGACGGCCTGTATCGCATATGCACATAGCGGCCATGGCATATGTCACGCGAGTGGCGATTTGGCGGGCGACCGGGGGGAGGCCGCCCCGGCGGGTTTGATTGGTGGTCGCTCGATGTGGTAGAGTGCGCCCCTTCGAAATCGTGTCTCAGGAGGAAGAGGTCGTGGCCCGTTCCTGCGATATCTGCGGCAAGGCGCCCGCGCACGGACGCCAGGTGAGCCACGCGCACAACGTCTCGTCGCGCGTGTGGTACCCCAACGTCCAGAGGCTCAAGGTGATCGTCGGAAAGACCCGCCGCAGGCTCAGAGTCTGCACGCGCTGCCTGCGCAGCGGCCGGGTCGTGAAAGCCGCCCCCGCCCGCTCCGCCCGGCCGGCTGTTCCCTGAACCTCCTTCGGAATCCCCTTCAGGCGGAGGTCGCGACGGCGTCGATCTCGACGCGCGCTCCCCTCGGCAGGGCCGCGACCTGGACCGTCGAGCGGGCCGGGCGGCTGTCCCCGAAGTAACGCGCGTACGTCTCGTTCATCGCCTCGAAGTCCCCAAGGCTGGTCAGGTAGACCGTCGTCTTCACCACGCGATCGAGGCCGGAGCCGGCCGCTTCGAGGACCGCCTTCAGATTCTCCAGGACGCGCGCCACTTCCTCCTGGATCGAGCCCTGCAACAAGGTGCCGGTCTTCGGGTCGAGCGGCACCTGACCGGAAAGGAACAGAAACCCCGAGACCGCGATGGCCTGCGAGTACGGGCCGATGGCGCGGGGCGCGCCCTCACTTGTGATCGTCCTTGCGCTCATGATGTCTCCTGAAGGGTGGGCGGCCGGGGCCAGGCGTCGGGCCTCAGGCCACCTGCCGCTCCACGTGGTAAACGCCGTCGATCCCCTTGACCTTCTCCAGAATCTTCTCGAGGTGGGAGAGATCGGCGATGTCGAGGATCAGGCTGATCTCGCCCCGCCGATCCTCGAAGGTGCGCGCCTCGACGTTCTTGATGTTGGACTTCGCGTCGGCGATGACCGAGGTGATCTTCGCGAGCATGCCGGGGCGATCCTCGGAGAAGACGGTGATCCGAACCTCGAAGCGCGAGGCGTCGTCGCTCTCCCAGGCCACCTCGATCCGGCGCTCCGGGTCGTACAGGAGCTTCTCGAGATTGGGGCAGCGCTCGCTGTGGACGGTGACGCCCCGCCCGCGCGTGATATACCCCACGATCGGCTCGCCCCGGATCGGGTTGCAGCAGCGGGCCAGGGAGATCAGGGCGTCATCCAGGCCGCGCACCGTCACCTTCTTGCCCGCCATGCCGAGCGCCTTCTTCACGGCGTGCGCGATGGCCCCCTCGGCCGCCTCGTGCAGCTTCGCTTGCGGATCGAGCTTCTGGATCAGCGCCCGCGGCGCTACCTTTCCATAGCCGACGGCGGCGTAGAAATCGTCCAGGCTGGCGCATCCCAGCTCGTGCACCGCGGCCAACAGGCGCGTCCCGTCCCCCTGGTGCCTGCGGAGATTGAATCGGTATCTCTTGAATTCGCGGTCGCTGACCGTCTTGCCCAGATCGATGCTGCGATTGCGCCGGTCGACGTTCAGCCACTGGCGGATCTTGGCGCGGGCCCTCGGTGTTTTCGCCGTGGTCAGCCAGTCCTGGCTCGGATGGTGGTTGGGCGAGGTGAGGATCTCCACGATGTCACCGTTTTTCAGCTCGGTGCGGAGGGGCTGAAGCTTCCCGTTGATGCGCGCTCCCACGCAGCGGTGTCCGACCTCCGTGTGGACGGAGTACGCGAAATCGATGGGCGTCGCTCCGCGCGGAAAGGACTTCACCTGCCCCTGCGGCGTGAAGCAGTAAACCTCTTCGGGATAGAGGTCCACCTTCACCATGTTGAGGAATTCGCGCGGGTCCTTGAGCTCCTGCTGCCACTCCATGATCTGGCGGAGCCACTGGACATTGGCGTCGCCATCCCTGGACCCCTTCCCTTCCTTGTATTTCCAGTGCGCCGCGATCCCCTCCTCGGCAACGCGGTGCATGTCGTGAGTCCGGATCTGGACCTCGAACGGCACGCCCTTGTCGCTGATGACCGACGTGTGAAGCGACTGGTACATGTTCGGCTTCGGCATCGCGATGAAATCCTTGATGCGCCCCGGCACCGGCCTCCAGAGCCCGTGGATGATCCCCAGCGCCCCGTAGCAATCCTTCACGCTCGTCGTCAGGATACGGAAGGCGATGTAGTCGTACACTTCGGCCACGTCGATTCTCTGCCTCTTGATCTTGCGGTAGATGCTGTACAGGTGCTTGCGCCGGCCCGTGATGTCGCAGCCGATGCCCGCCTTCTGCAGCTCGCTCCGCAACATGGCCTGGGTCTCCTTGATGAACCCGTCGGTCTCCTTGCGCTTCTCTTCCATGGTCTGCAGGAGCCCCTGGTACCCCGAGGGATCGAGGAACTTGAGGGCGAGGTCTTCGAGCTCGTTCTTGATCTTGGCCATGCCGAGACGATTCGCGATTGGGGCATAGATGTCGAGAGTCTCCCCCGCGATGCGCTCCTGCTGGCGGGGCGACAGGTGCTCGAGCGTGCGCATGTTGTGCAGCCGATCGGCCAGCTTGACCAGAACGACGCGGATGTCGTCCACCATCGCGAGCATCATCTTGCGGAAGCTCTCGGCCTGCTGCTGCTCCTTCGAGTTGAAGGTGATGCGCGAGATCTTGGTCAGCCCCTCGACCACGTGCGCGATGTCCTTGCCGAAGTGCTCTTCGACCACTTCGCGCGACGTCAGCGTGTCCTCCAGGACGTCGTGCAGGAGCCCGGCAACGATGCACGTCAGGTCGAGCTTGAGGTCGGCGAGGATGAAGGCGACCGACAGAGGGTGGGTCAGGTAGGGCTCGCCCGAGGAGCGCGTCTGTCCCTTGTGCTCCTTGGCCGAGAACACGTACGCCCGGCGCAGGAGGTCGAGATCGGCCCCCTGCATGTAGGTCTCGACCTTTTCCTGGATGTCCTCGAATCGGATCATGGCGGACCGTCGGCGCCCCGGACCCCGGCCCGGGGGGTGCCGCCTCCACCGCGCGGGGGATCACGCGTGGATGAGGCGCCTGCCGTGGATATTGCAGTATAGCAAAAACAGGGCCACCGCCCCTCCGGGCGCGGGGCGGGGGACGGGCGGCGCCGGGGGCGCCTCAGATCTTCACGTATTTCGAACCGAAGCGCTGGTAGACGATCACCAGCAGAGCGGCGGCCACGAAGACCGAGGAGTACGTTCCGAACACGACGCCGACCATGAGGCAGAACGACATCGGGTTCAGCTTGTCGCCGCCGTAGAGGAACAGGGCGGTCACGGCGATGAAGACGGTGAACGACGTCAGGATGGTCCGGCTCAGGGTCTGATTGATGGAGGCGTTCACGAGGGTCGGGAATTCCACGTCCCTGTAAATGCGGAGATTCTCGCGGATCCGGTCGAAGACGACGATCGTGTCGTTGATCGAGTACCCCAGGATCGTCAGGAGCGCCGCGACGATATCGACGGAAAACTCCTTGCGCGTGAGGGCAATGGCGCCCGCCGCGATCACGACGTCGTGGACCAGCGCGACGACCGCCGTCAGTCCCCACATCCATCTCTTGAACCGCCACCAGACGTAGATGAGGATGCCCCCGACGGAGCCGAACACCGCGAAGAGCGTGTTCCGGAGAAGCTCCTTGCCGGCCGTCGGGCCGATGAAATCCACGCTCCTGACGGTGAATGGCCCGAGAATCGACTGCTCCTCGAGGACGCGCGCGCTCTCCGGCTTGACGCCGGGAATCGAGTTGATCTCCGAAGCCGCGCGGATCAATCCGGCGTGCTCGGTCCGGTAGCGGACGACGGCCGCGGCGATGGCGCCGGCGTCGGCGGCCGACGCCGCGTCCGCGGGGAGCCGCCCGGAGAGCCACTCCTTGAGATCGTTCTCCGTGATCATGTTCAGATCGATCTTGCCGGCCTTCTGGGCCTGATGCCACTCGGGCGACTGGAGCGATTCCACCACCTTGCGGCTGATCTCACCCCCCTCGCTTCCGGCCGCGGCCGCAACCGACTGAGTCAGCTCGACCCGGATGAGGACCTCGTGGTCCTGGGGATCGCCGAGATTCTGGATGCTGATGTCCCCCAGGCCGGACCGCTCGAGGGCGGCACGCATCTCCTCGACCCGCGGCCGTTCCCGGAACTTCACGCGCACGGCCGTCCCGCCGGCGAAGTCGATGCCGTAGTTGAAGCCGCGCGTCAGCATCGTCCCCACGGCCAGGACCATGACCACCACGGAAACGATCAAAAAGGGCCACTTGACGCGCCCCATCAGATCGAAATTGGCGTTGTGGAAGACCTGGAGCATCCTCAAGTCCTCAGATACTGAGCGTCTCTTTCTTGGGGTTCAGGGCGAGCTCGGAGTCGAAGATCGCCCTCGAGACCACGAGCGCCGTGAACAGATTGGCCACGATGCCGACATTCAGAGTGACGGCGAATCCCTTGACGGCGCCGGTCCCGTATGCGTACAGGAAGAAGCCCGCGATGATGACTGTGAAATGGCTGTCGATGATGGTCGGGAACGCCCGGTCGAACCCGGCGTGGATCGCCGCCCGGACCGTCCGGCCGTGGCGCAGCTCCTCCCGGATGCGCTCGAACACAAGCACGTTCGCGTCCACCGCCATGCCGACGGTGAGCGCGAACCCCGCGATGCCGGGCAGGGTCAGCGTCGAGTGGAAGTAGGCCATCGCCGCCAGGAGGATCAGGAGGTTCAGCACCAGCGCCACGGTGGCGTTGACCCCCGAACCGTGGTAGTAGACCAGCATGAACAGGACGATGATGATCGAGCCGACCAGGGACGCCACGACGCCCTGGCGGACCGAATCGGCGCCCAGGGAGGGTCCGACGGTCCGCTCTTCCAGGATCTCCATTCCGGCGGGTAGCGCCCCGGAGCGGAGCTTCAGCGACAGGTCCTCGGCGCTCTCCAGGGAGAAACTCCCCTCGATGATCCCCTGCTCGGCGATGACCGCGTTGATCCGGGGGGCGGAGATGATCTTCCGATCCAGCACGATCGCGAGGAGCTGCCCCTGGTATTTGCGCGTCAGTTCCTGGAATCGGCGGCCGGCGTCGGCGCTCAGGGTGAACTCCACCGCCGCCTCGCCGAAGCGGTTCTGGCTGCGCCGTGAATTCTTGAGGTCGTTGCCCGTGATCGGGGAGCTCTTGGTGACCGGCCAGAAGGCCTGCACCTGCCTGCCGTCGGCGGACGAGATGTCCTGCGGCAGGATCTCCACGTCGTCGGGCGCCTTCCCTCCGAACATCTGAGCGACGGCCTCCGGGCTGGCCATCGGGCGGAATT
>DATFVU010000163.1:0-2579 GCA_035260145.1 Candidatus Polarisedimenticolia bacterium
CCGGCACCTGACGCGCGACCCATCGACCGAGGTTGCGGTCCGGGGTGAACAGAACCCGGCGCCCCGGCAGGCTGCGCACCACCGAAACCGCGTTGGCGGACGTGCAGCAGATGTCGGACAGCGCCTTCACCTCGGCGCTGCTGTTGATGTAGGTGACGACGGTGTGGTCCGGATAGCGCTCCTTCCATTTCAGGAGCGACTCGGGCGTGATCGAGTCGGCCAGCGCGCATCCGGCCGACAGATTCGGAAGGAGGACGGTCTTCTCCGGGTTCAGGATCTTGGCGGATTCCGCCATGAAGTGGACGCCACAGAAGACGATGGTGCCCGCGCGGCTCTTCTGCGCTTCGAGCGACAGGCCGAGCGAGTCCCCCACGAAATCGGCCGCCTCCTGGACCTCGGGGAGTTGATAGTTATGGGCCAGCAGGACGGCGTCTTTCGCGTCCGCCAGGGCCCGAATCTGGGCGATCCGGCGGGCCGCCTGCCGGGGGTCGTCCACGCGCCAGTGGGCGGGGACCGCCTCTTCCGCCACCCGGACCGCCTGTTCAACGCCCTTCATGCCTGTCCCCATGGCGCACGCTCCTTTCGACCACCCGCGCGCCGCGCTCCGGCCGGATCTCGCGCGTGCCCCCCGGGAAGACCCGCCAGAACTCCTTCTTGATCAGACTGGTGATCGTGGCGCTCTTGGAGAAGCCGTGATAGCGGGCGATCGTGTCGAGCATCTCCAGGTCCTGGGTGGTGGCGGTGTAGGTGCGAATCTTTTTCAGTGTTGCCATATCCTGTGGGTCTCCTCGGGACCATGGAAACTTATATAATATTTATATAGTATTCGAACAACATCCTACACCCGGCGGGACTCTCTGTCAAGGGGGCGCGTCTCAGGTGCCCGTGCGCAGGTCGGGCGGTGCCTTCGGCTCGGCGTTCTTTTGGCCGGTATCCTGAGGAGCAGGCTCGGCGGGTGCCGGGGAGGCTCCCGGTGCTGTGGCGGGGGCCGGCGCCATCGCCTCCTCCACCACGCCCTTCGACTTCAGGACGCGGATGAATGCTTCCACGCACTCGGGGCAGAACTGGCGGCCCGCCAGCTTCTTCATCTCCTGTATCGCGAACTCGAGCGGCAGGCCGACCCGGTACGGACGGGTGGAGGTCATGGCGTCGAAGGCGTCCGCCAGGCAGACGACCCGCGCCGACAGGGGGATCTCGGTTCCCTTCAACCGGTCCGGGTAACCGGATCCGTCGTACATCTCGTGGTGATGCTTGATCCCCTCAACGTGCTTCGAGAAGGTGGCCACCGGGGCGAGGATGTGCGCTCCGATCACGGGATGCGCCTTGATCGCCTCGCGCTCCTCCGGCGTGAGATTGGCCGGCTTGTTGAGTATCTTATCGAGCATGCCGATCTTGCCGATGTCGTGGAGCAGGGCCACCTGCGCCACGATCTCCACCTCGTCGTTGGGCAGGCCCAGGGAGCGGGCGATCAGGCGGGCGAACCTGGCGACACGCTGGGAGTGGCCCGAGGTATAGCGATCCTTCGCCTCGAGCGCGATGGCCAGGGACTCGACGGTCTGAATGTACGAGTGCTCCGCGTCCTTGCGGGCCTGCTCGAGGTTGCCGAGGGCCGTCGTGAGCTGCTGGTTGCGTACCTGCAGGTCGGACAGAAGCTTCTCGTTCAGCCGCTTCATCTCGCGCTGCCGCAAAAGCGCGGTGATGGTGAACTTGATGTCCTCGGGATCCCACGGGGTGGGGATGTACTTGTCGAGTCCGGCGTTGTTCAGGGCGTAGATCGCCTCGTCCAGGCTCGGCTTGTCCGACAGGAGGATCTTCCCCACGCCGGCGAACTGAGCGTTGACGATCTCGAGGAACCGCCCTCCCGCGATGCCGGGCATTCCCTGGGACGCGATCACCATCTCGATGGGCCGGCTTTGCTCGCGCAGGGCGTACAGGAGCCCGAGGCCCTCCTCCGCGGAGGCGGCCGCCACGACTTCCATACCGGGCGGGCTCACGGCCGCGATTCGCTCCTTGAGCTGGGCGCGGGCGATCTCGTCGTGCGCGACGATCAGCAGGGCCGGGCGGATCACGATGCCCACACGCGGGCGCCCGAAGCACCCGGCGCCGCCTTCCGAGCGGCCCTCGATGAAAGAGCCTCTAGGGTCATTTCCTGAACAATATAGGGTGGGCCGCGAGCGCCGGACAACCGGAAGTCGCGCTTGCGAAAACGTTGTTCGGCGCCCGCCGGGCCGCCGAGGGGGGGGTAACGGGCGCCGCGAAGCAACGACGGCGCGTTGACGCTCCGCAAAACGCTGGACTATACTCGGCCCGCATGTACGGTGTTTACGGGGCTCTCACAGTGCTCGCCTGGGCCGCCGTACTCCCTTACCAGACGCTGATGGCGTTTTTGAAACGGCGACCGCGGCCGCCGTTGCGGGAGAGGCTCGGCTATCCGCCACCCGACGCCCGGCCCGGCGGCTTCTGGCTGCACGCCGTTTCGGTCGGGGAGGTGCGGCTGGCGCTGCGCATCCTGCCCGAGCTCGCGCGCCGGTTCCCGGGGGCTGCGCTCCATCTGACCACCGGCACGGCGACCGGGCGGG
>DATFVU010000164.1:0-2282 GCA_035260145.1 Candidatus Polarisedimenticolia bacterium
GCGACCAGGACGGCGCAGGCCGAGGCACTTCCCGACTCCCCGACCGCCCCCTTCACCGACGTGACCGGCACGCGCCGCGCCGCACGTCCGAGCGCTTTGCTTATGGCGCGCGCCTCGACGGCGTCGAGGGCGCGCGATCCGTTGGCGCCCGCGGCGACGTAGCCGATCTCCTCCGGCCGCAGGCGGGCGCGCGACGTCGCCCTGGCGATCGCCTCCGTCATGACCTCGGCCTGCGAGGGCCAGGCGTGCGCCGGGCCCGAGGCATGCGCCATCGCCTCCCCCGCGATCTCCGCCCGCGCCCTGGCGCCGCGCCGCACCGCCCGTTCGAGCGACTCGAGGACCACGGCGTACGCCCCTTCGCCCGGGACGAATCCACGACGCTCCCTGCCGAACGGTCCCGGAAAGGCGGCGGGGTCGCCCCGATGCGTCAGGCGCATCCGGGCCCAGGCTCGGTCGTATTCATCGAGCCATTCATCCACGCCCCCTGCCACCATGACGTCGCAGACGCCGTCCCCCACCAGGCCGGCGGCGGTGGCGATCGCCGCCAGGCCGGACGCCTCCATCTCGCTGATCGTCAGGTTGGGGCCTTCGAGTCCGAGGAGGATCGAGCACTGGCTGGCCGGCGCGTTCGGCACCGTGAACGGGAACAGCATGGGCGAGGCGCCCTCCGGCCCCTCTCTGAGCGTCGGGGCCAGGAAGTCGCACAGCGTCTTCACACCGGCGGTCATCGTGCCGAGGGCGATCCCGGATGCGGCGGCGTTCCCCGTCCCGGAGAGTCCATCGGGCGTGCCGAGCCCGGCGTCCCGGAGGGCCTGGCGGGCCGCCGCGACCGCCATCCGCGAGCTTCGATCGAGACGGCGCCAGACGTTGGCCCGGACCGGTCCCGGATCGACCGGGCCGCGAACCCGCGCCGCGCAGGCCCGCTCCGTCCTCTCGACGGCGCTCCGGCCGCTCCGGATCGCCCCCACCAGGGATTCGACCGATGAGCCGAACGGTCCGACGGCGCCGCACCCGGTGATGACGACGCGGTCGTTCATTTCGCGCCGTTCCCATCCCCGCCGGTGAGCTTCCCGATCAGGGCGGCGATTTGCGACTCGAGGCGGTCGCGCACCTGCCGGAAGGCCGCGCGCACCGTCGCGGGACTCCCTCCGACGAACGTCGGATCGGGCGTCGACCAGTGTTCGTGGGGGGCCTCGAGGAGAGGGGCGGGGCATTCCTGCACGGCCGAGTCGCACAGGGTGACCACCATGTCGAACCGGTCCGGGACCTCGTCGAGCCCCTTGGAATACTGGCGCCTGATGTCGATGCCGCGCTCTTTCATGACCTCGACGGCGTGGCTCATCACCATGCCGGCGGGGCACGTCCCGGCGCTGTGCGCCTCGATCTGCCCATCGCCGAGATGATTGGCGAGCCCCTCGGCCATCTGGCTGCGGGCCGCGTTTCCCGTGCAGACGAACAGCACCCTGTAGGGCCCCGTCCGGCGCTTCATGCGTCGTGCGCCTTCAGGACGAGGGTGCCGTTGTTGCCTCCGAACGCCGAGGAGTTCGACAGGACCACGCGCAGCCGCGCCTCGCGGGCGCTCCCCCGCACGTGGTCGAGGGCGCAGTCCGGCCCGGGCTCGCGCAGACCCGCCGTCGGCGGGATCCGCCGGTGGACGATCGACATCAGCGCGGCGAACGCCTCGATGGCGCCGGCCGCTCCGAGACAGTGCCCCACGGCCCCCTTGATCGAGACGACCGGGACGCGCCCGACGCGCTCCTTGAACAGCGCCTGGAGGGCGCGGGATTCGGCGGCGTCGTTCTGCTCGGTTCCGGTGCCGTGGGCATTGACGTGGTCGACCTGGTCGACGGAGAGCCCCGCCGACCTCAGCGCCGCTCGCATGGATCGCAGAAGACCCCTCCCCTCGGGGTCGGGCGCCGTCGGATGATGGGCGTCGGACGACATGCCGCACGACGCCACCTCGCCGTAGACGCGGGCCCCCCGCGCGCGCGCCGCGTCCATCGCCTCGAGCACGAGGAAAGCGGCGCACTCACCCAGGGACATGCCGCGACGATGGCGGTCGAACGGGCGGCACGGCTCCGGATCGACGAGACGCAACGAATTGAATCCCGAGTACGTCGTGCGCGCCAGCGTCTCGACGCCCCCCGCCAGCACCCGATCGTGATCGCCGCGGGCGACGAGCGACGCGCCGAGGCCGATGGCGATGGTCGACGAAGAGCAGGCGTTCATGATCGTCTGCACCCGGCCTTCGAGGCCGAAGCGCTCGGCGATCAGATCGGCGG
>DATFVU010000165.1:0-10941 GCA_035260145.1 Candidatus Polarisedimenticolia bacterium
GCGAGGACGTAGACCTTGTTAGTGAACCACAACAACCGCCAGAAGGAAAGATCGGGCTGGCGCAGATAGATGACGAACTTGACCGTCACGATCACGATCTCCGTGACGGCGATGACGATCCCGGCGCTGCGGGCGCGCGGGTGCCGGCGCCACAGGAGAGAGGCCAGGGCGAGGTGCGCCACCCACCAGAAGTCCCACATCACCGGGACGGACTCCGTGGCGCGCCCCGCGGCGCGCTCCGACACGACGTACAGGACGGGCGCCAGGAACTTGATCACCAGGGTCCAGGTCGCCATCACCACGAGGCCGAAGACGGCGAACGTGAGCCAGCCGTCGCGATAACGCTCGCCCGCGCCCCGGCTCATCGGGGTCGCGCTCATGAGGGAGCCGATCGGGGCGGTGCCGACAGGCTCCCGATCGGCAGGGCCGCCGCCGTCGCCTGGCGCCGGGCGTTCCAGCGCAAGGCCGCCGCGACGACGCCGGTCGCCAGGACCGAGCTGGCGCCGCGCAGGATGTAGAACTCCGGCTCGCTGGTGGTGAAGTTCGCCAGCGGGAACCACAGGCCGTACCAGTCGGCGATCAGAAAGGCGTCGATGTAGATCAGCAGGCCGCGGTAAAGGCCGGCCGCGGGGAGCCCCGCGCCCGAAAGGAAGATCAGGCCGAACGACACCTCCCGGCAGGCGACGACCAGGAGGGAGGCCGCGACGAAGGCGGGATCGGGAACCGAGAGTCCGGGCACGATCGACGGTGCGGAGAGCGCCAGGCCGGCGACGCAGGAGATGGCGAGCGCCGCCGACCTGGCGACATGCCCCGCCCACGAGACGAGGAGGGTCCTGCGCAGCGCCCACTCCCAGCCGAACAGGCCGACCGCCAGGCAGAGCGGCAGCCCCCACGTCATGGCGCGGAACGGGTGGCCGCTGAGCTGCTGGTCCCCGTAGGTGAAGGTGATCCAGCCGAGCAGGTGACCCGCCCCGAGAAAGCTGTAATCGACGGCGAGCGCCAGAAGGAACCAGGGGAGCATTCGCGGCAGGGCGCGTGTGCCGGCGAACAGGAGACCTCTGCGGCGTGAGACGCTGAAGGCCGCCGCGATCAGGGCCGCCGCCACCGGCAGGCCCCACAGGACGAGGCGCCGGTAGGTCGCGGCGCCGCCGGCGAGGCGGACGGCACCGGGGATCAGGAGCGGAAGCGGCAGGCTCGCGAGGAGCCCTGTGAGCGCAATCGGCTTCTTCATGGTCGCGCGCGTCCGCGCGCCCTGAGCATAGCCGATCGGGCGGCGGCCGGCACGCCGGCTTCGGAAGCGGCCCGCGCGCTCTTGGGGGGATCCTCGACCGCCACTCTGGCGTATCCTGCACGCGGCCCGGGGTCGGGCCGGTTGCGCGCGGGTGCTGTGGAGGTGGAGGAGATGACCGATCGACGCTTGACACGTGACACCAAGAACGCCGTTCTGGGTGGCGTGGCCGCCGGGCTCGCGAACTATTTCGGCGTCGATCCGGTCCTGGTACGCCTCGTGCTGATCGCACTGGCCTTTCTGAACGGATTCGGTCTCGCCGCGTACATCGTCGGATGGCTGATCATTCCGCGCGCGGACATGGTCGGAGCGGCCGGCGGGCGGGCCGGATCGGGGCCGACGCCCGCCGATCGTGTGGTCGAGAAGGTGCGCGAGGTGGGAGAGCGCGTTGCGGAGGAGGTCCGGGGAATCCCCTCGGGCGGGGGACAGGGGCGTATCGTGGCCGGTGCTTTGCTGATCGTCCTCGGCCTGCTGTTCCTCCTCGACACGCTCTCCTGGTGGCACTGGCCTCAATGGGCACGGCTTGCGAACCTGTGGCCGTTGATCCTGATCGCCGTCGGCGCGTCGATCATCCTGGAGGCGGTGCGCGGCCGCGGCGCCAGGTCGTCGTGACCGGGACCTTCGCATGAGGGAAGAAGGGATCCGCTGGGGGCGCATCGCCCGCGGGTTCTACCTGGTCGGGTTCGGCACCTTCCTGCTGCTCTGCACGCAGGACATCCTGCCGTGGTCGTTCTGGCGCGACGTGCTGTCGTACTGGCCGGTGTTCCTCGTGGCGATCGGCATCCGGCTGCTGTTCGAGCGGAGCCCTTTGCCGGGCCTCGTCCTCCTGGGCCCGCTCCTGGTTCTCGGGACGATGATGTACGTGGCGAGGCGGGGGCCGGCGCGCGCGGACGTCTGGCAGGACTGGCTGACGCTCCGGGCCGAGCGGCCGGCCGGCGTCTCGTCCTGGACTCTCGAGGGGCGGCTGGCGATGGCCAGCCTCGACGTCGGGGCGCGGCGCCTGGCCCGCGGGCTTCTGCTGGAAGGCCGCGGAACGGAGGCCGGCAGCCGTTCGGTGCGGATCGCGGAGGGGACCGCGGCCGATCGCGTGCGGGTCACGAACTCGTGGTCCCGGGGCGTGTTCTTCGTCCTGCCCGGCGCCGCCCGCGCGCGCTGCGAGCTGGGCGTGACGCCGACGCTCCCCGTGGCTCTCGACCTCGATCTGGCGTTCACGACGACGCGGCTGGACCTCCCCACGGCGCCGGTCACCGAAGCGGCGGTCCACGGCGCGTTTAACGATCTGAATTTGCGATTGGGAGAGCCGTCGTCCGAGGTCCGCCTGCGCTTCGAGGGGGCCTTCAACCAGGTGACGATCGAGGTTCCAGCCACGACGCCCGTCAGGGCGAGCAGCGAGGGGTTCCTGAATTTCGTGGACCAGCGGCGCGAGGAGGCCGGTGCCATCGGCGCGCCGGGCTACCGCCTGCGGCTGCGAGGGGCGTTCAACCGCGTCGTCGTAAGGAGCTGGTGAACGACGCGTCCGAATCCGGGAGGAGGCACATGCGCGACAGCGCGTCACCGCATCGACTGAAACGTTCGGGCATCGTGGTCGCAACACTCGCCGCTTCGCTTCTGGCGCACGCGCTCTCCGGCGGGAGGGTCGCGGCGCAGCTCGCCACGAAGAAGACGGCCGAGGCGGCGCGACCGGGCGCACCGGCGAAGCCGTTCCGGATCACGCTTTTGGGGACCGGCAATCCGAGGCCGGCGCCGGATCGTCTTGGCCCGAGCAGCCTCATCGAGGCCGCCGGGCTTCGCATTCTGCTGGACGCCGGGCGCGGGGCCACCATCCGGCTTCTTCAGGCCGGAGGCCGGGATCTGCTGTCCGGCGTCGACTTCGTCCTGCTGACCCATCTGCACTCGGATCACACCGTCGGTCTCCCCGACGTGTGGCTGACCGGATGGGTCTCGGGGAGGGATCGCCCGCTCGCCGTCTACGGACCTCCCGGCACCGACGGGATGATCCGCCACCTGCAGCGCGCCTACGAGTTCGACGTCGAGAACCGGGGGAGCGTCGTCGAGAGGCTCCCCGCGGCCGGCGCCGAGCTGGAGGCCAACGAGATTGACGTCGACAGGGAAGGGACGGCGGCCCGCGTCGTCTTCGATCGCGACGGGCTCAAGATCCTGGCCTTCGAAGTGGATCACGGCCCCGACACGCCGGCCCTCGGCTACCGCTTCGAATACGACGGGCGCACGGCGGTGTTCTCGGGGGACTGCAAGCCGTCCCCGGGGCTGGTCGTGCAGGCGCACGGCGCCGATGTCCTGGTGCAGGAAGTGGTCAGCCCAGGGCTCCTGCGCCGCAACACGTTCATCCAGGATCCGGAAGCGGTCGAGCGCGTCATCGCCCGCCACACGACTGCGGAGGAGGCCGGCCGCCTCTTCGCCCTGGCGCGCCCGCGTCTCGCGGTCTACACCCACATCGTGCCATCGATGGCGACCGCCGCGGACCTCGTCCCGCCGACGCGCAAGGAGTACACGGGCCGCCTGGCCGTCGGTCACGACCTGATGACGATCACGATCGGGAACAAGATCGTCCTGGGAACGGCCGGCCGTCCCGCCCGCTAGGACGTCGACCCCGCCCCCGTCAGGCGGTGAGCTCGCCGAGGAAGTCGTCGAGACAGCCGAGATAAAGATCGAGATCGGCCTGTGTTGCGGCCACCGAGACGGTCGGGCCGGCCGTGGCGATCGCCTCCCAGACACCCCGGTTGGCGAAGTAGACGCGCATCAGGTGGTGCAGATCGGGGCGCATCGGAGCCTCGGAGGCGGTGCGCGGCAGCGTCGGGCCATAGCAGTATCCCGAGCGGGCGAACAGGCGGTGCGCGCGCCAGGGGAGCCCGCGGCGGGCGCAGCGCTCCTCGATGCCGTCGGCCAGGCGTGCGCCCAGCGCTTCGGTTCGAGAGTAGGCCTCGTCGGTCAGCACGTGTTCCAGGGCGGCGCGGGCCGCGGTCATGGACAGGGCGTTGGCGAACAGGGTTCCGCCGGACGCGAAGGTCGCCCGCGGGCTCGCCGGATCGGGACGGGCGAAGCGATCCGCCAGGCCCGAGGTCATCCCGTAGGCGCCCAGGGGCACGCTCCCCGCGATGAACTTTCCCAGCGTGATGACGTCGGGCTCGAGCCCGAAGCGGGCCGTCAGCCCGCCGGGGCCGCACACCAGGGTGTGCGCCTCGTCGATGATCAGGAGCGTGCCGTGCGCGCGCGTCAGGGCGCGCAGGGCGGCGTGGAAGCCGGCGTCGGGCTGAATGACGCCGCAGTTGGTGAGGGCCGGCTCGGTGACGACGCAGGCCACGTCGCCTTGAGCCAGCGCCCGCTCCAGTGCTTCCGGATCGTTGAACGGGACGTGCCGGACCGCCGCGCCCGCGGCCGCCGGAACGCCGGCATAGGCCGGCACGGGCGCGCCGTCTTTCGGATCGACCAGCCACTCCTCGTTGTGACCGTGGTACTTCCCCTCGAACATGAGAACGACCGGGCGGCGCGTCACGAAGCGGCACAGCCGGATCGCTTCGACGTTGGCGAGCGTCGCCGAAAGGGTGAACTGCCACTGCGGCAGCCGCAGCCGCCGGGACAGCTCCTCCGCCACCCACACCGCGTCCTCGACCGGCAGGAGGAACTGCAGGCCGCGCCGCGCCTGGCGGGCGACCGCCTCCACGACGGGTCCGGGGTCGATGCCGCAGAAGGTGCTCATGTCGCCGATGTTCGTGTCGAAGTAGCGGTGGCCGTCCACGTCGGTGAACGTCGCTCCCTCGCCGGCGGCGACGAAGACCGGGGCGTGCTCGTACAGCTCCACCATCCACGACATCGGCACGCCGTTCGGCATCGAACGCCGGGCGCGCTCGAACAACGCCCGCGAGCGCGGACGTCGCTCGTCGAACGCCGCGTCCTCGCGCCGGCGGAGGGAGGCGATGAGCGAGGGGGAGACGGGTCCGGTCCGGGTCATGTGGCGGAGCCCAGGAGCCTCAGGGCGCGGGCTTCGCGGAGGCGGACGGCCGGATCGCGAAGGGAACCGATTCGGAGCGGCAGCCGGGTGACCCGCCGGGCACGAGCCCGACCGCCTCGTAATCTCCCGGCGGCAGCGCCTTGACCTGCGCGTCGGTCTGATCCCAGGTGGTCGTGTAGCTGCGCGATTCGCCGGGCTTCAGCGTCAGGTCGACGATCACCTGCGCGAACATCCGGCCGCGGGAGTAACGCCAGACCTCCTTGTGGCCGGCGTTTGTGACCACGACGTCATGCGTCTGGCCGGTCGGCAGGGTCAGGGTCCGGGGCGCGTCCGACTGATTCCGGATGGTCACGACGAACGTGATCACGGCACCCGCCGGAAATTCGCGCGCCGCAGCACCTGAGGGGTTCTTCAGCTCGATGCGGGTTTCGAATTCAGGTTTGGGCACGGCCTTCTCCTGCGCGGCGCAGCCTCCGGCCGGAGCCCCCAACAGGCACGCGAACAGAAGCAGGCGGGGAGCGCCACGCATCGGCGCCGATGTCACGCGAGGCGGACACTCGATGAGCATGACGCTTCGTCCTCCTAGGGTTGTCGGGCATAGAGCAGGAGGTTCGGCGAGCCGGCCCCCACGCCGGTCAGTTTATCGCGGCTGGCGTTCTCGAGGATACAGGCCCGATCCCGGTCCGGGGTCGACCCCGGGGCGCGCTGCCGGCAGAGGGCGGCCACTCCGGTGACGTGCGGCGTGGCCATCGAGGTGCCGCTGAGCGTGGTCGAGCCGCCACCGTTTTTGGCCGAGACGATGTCGCTGCCGGGAGCGAAGACATCCACGCAAGGACCGACGTTCGAAAAAGACGAACGGTGGTCGGTGCGATCGCTCGCCCCCGCTGTGATCGCCTGGACGATGCGGGCCGGCGACTCGGAGCAGGCGTCCGCGTTGTCGTTGCCGGCGGCGACGGCATAACTGACGCCCGCCCGGATCGAGTTGCACACGGCGAGATCGAGCGCCGGCGACACCCCTCCTCCCAGGCTCATGTTGGCGACCGCGGGCCACGCGTTGCGCTTGACGTGGTCCGTGACCCAGTCCACCCCCTGGATGACGTCCGAATCGGATCCCGAGCCGTTCACCAGCACGCGCACCGGATGCAGAATCACCTTGCCCGCCACGCCGAACGTCGTCCCGCCCACAGTCCCCGCGACGTGCGTGCCGTGACCGACGTCGTCCGCGATCCCATCTCCCGTGGCGGAGAAGCCCTCGCCGACCCGCCCCGTGAAATCCGTGTGCGTGACGTCGAGACCGGTGTCGATGACATAGGCGTGGACGCCGGCGCCCGCGGCCCCGGGATCGTAGCGACCGTCGAGCGGCAGGTCTCTCTGATCGATCCGATCGAGTCCCCAGGAGGCGACGGCGGTCGCCTTCTTACGCCCGTCCTGCTGGACGAACAGCACGCGCGCGTCCTCCGTCATCTTCGCGGCCCCCGCTCCGTCGACCGTGCAGGAGAAGCCGGCGATCGCCGCCGCGAACACGCGCACGTTGCGTCCGCCGTAGGCCGCGGCCATCGTCTGCGCCAGGCTCGCCACCTCGGATCGGCTCATGGCCCCGAGGCCTGCCCCGGACGGCGCGGGCTTTCCCGCCGCCCCTGGCTCGGACGCCTGCCGTCTCAGAACGACGATATAGCGGTCGGCGATCGGCTCCTTCACGGCAACCATCCCCGAGAGGGCCGGAGGGTGATCGCAGTCGAACCCGTCCCCGACTCCGATCGGAGTCGGAGAGGGAGTGGGCCCCGGTTCGGGCGGGGCCGACGGCTGGCAGGCGGTGAGCAGGACGAGAACGAGCGTGGCGGCGGCGGTCAACGATTTCATCATCGTCATCTCCCGAGGCGCCCCCGCCCCCGCCAATTTAACTCGCCACGTTGACCCACGCCACCCGCAGGCTGCTAAAGTACACAGTCGAAATGACGCACATGCCGCTTCAAGCGCGAGCCGATCCCCGCGGCAGGGCGCGCGGCGCGCCGCGCGGCGCGGAGAGCGGTCCGCGACCCATGCCGGGGCGCGGCATCCCGCCGTCGCTGCTGCAGACGCTGCCGCGCATCCTGATCATCCGGACCGGATCCACCGCGCCGGAGGTGCAGCGCGATCACGGGGACTACGATCGCTGGTTCCGGGACGCGCTGGCGTCCCACGACCTGGCGTTCGACCTGTGCGACGCCACCCTCTCGGACATTCCGGACGCGTCGCCCTACGCGGGGATCCTGGTCACGGGATCGGTGAAGTCGGTCCTTCGGTCGGAGCCGTGGATGGAGAGGCTGGCGGCGTTCCTGCGCGGAGCCGACGATCTGCGCACGCCCGTGCTCGCGGTCTGTTTCGGCTGTCAGATGCTGGCCCGGGCGCGCGGCGGTGTCGTCGTTCTGAGCCCTTCGGGCTGGGAGATCGGCGCCGTCGATGTGACGTTGACCGCCGCGGGACGGCTCGACAAATTGTTCGAGGGCCTGCCTTCGCCGCTCCCGGTCCTGGCCACGCACGAAGACAGGGTCGAGAGCCTCCCGCCCGGCGCCGTCCTGCTGGCCGGCAACGACAGCGCGCCGATCCAGGCGTTTCGCATCGGCGAATACGTCTGGGGCGTGCAGTTCCACCCGGAGGCCTCGACCGGAATTCTGCGCGAGCTGATCCTGCTCCGGCGCGAGCGCCTGGAGGCGGATGCGGCGGAGCATCGGCTCCCGGCCGCGGGACATTCCGAACGTCTTCTCGATCGCCTGGAGCGTTTCGATCCTGCCCCCTCACGGCGCCTGATGGACAACTTCGTGCGCCTCTGTCTGCGCGATCGATCCCCCGACAGAATGATGTAGCGCAGGCCATCCGTGCGGCCGGGACGGGATTTTCCCGCGTCCCCCTGACAGGACACCCCCTCGCTGGCGGGTTTTTGAGACCCCTCGTCATGGATTCGGGACCGGGACCAAGTAACTGATTTAATGGTGTTTTCCCCGTCACCCTTGAAAAATCACGCTCATGGCATCACGTTTGCTGTTGTGGTGGTGGACGTAAATCTGCGAAGGGAGGGGCGCTCTCATGCATGCTCGAAAGGCTCTGTTCGTCGTGGCATTCCTGGCTCTGGTGATGTGCCTCGTGCCGACCCGGGCCCTGGCCGGCTCCTCGTTCGATTTCCTTTTCAGCATGGATCACGTGAGCAACGACAATCAGTATTTCCTGAACGTGGCGGTGAGCAATTACGGCTACGACCGGGTCGCCCTCGAGCCGGTCCTGCCGCGCCTGACGTACGTCGAGGCGGACCTGCCGGTGGTCATGTTCCTGGCGCACGAGTGCGGCCGTCCGCCCGCCGCCATCGTCGATCTGCGCGCACGCGGAATGTCGTGGTCGATGGTCTTCAGCCGCGTCGGCGTGCCCTATGACACGCTGTTCTATCGGATCGATCAAGATCCGGGACCGCCGTACGGCCATGCCTGGGGTTACTGGCGCAAGAACCCGCGCGGCGTCCGCCTGAGCGATTCCGATATCCGCGGCCTCGTGCAGGTGCAGATCGGCGCGCGCGCCGCCCGCATGCGGCCCTACGAGATGGCCCGGGCCCGCGGCCAGGGGCGACCGGTCTACGTCGTCGTGGCCGAGGAGAAGGGGCGCCCGTATCACCGTGGCAAGCATGACAGGGAATCGCACGGCCAGAAGGAACACGGTCACGGCCCGCACGGCAATCACGGTCCACACGGCAATCACGGTCCGCACGGCGATCAGGGCGAGGACGAGGACTGAGTCGTCCCGATCTGGTAGAGTGGCCCGCATGCGAGGGCCGCTCAGACGTCTGATCCTGACCGCGCGTGCAGCCATCGTCGTCGCAGCCCTGCCGATTCCGGCGTCAACACTGCTGTACGGCCAGACAACGGCGCCGGCGTTCGTCGGCGTGCGGACGTTTCTGGGCGCGCCCTATGTTCCCCGGCTCGAGACGATCGAGGCCGACTTCGCCGTGCTGGGGGTGCCGTTCGACGAGGGGACCTGGGGGCAGCCTGGGGCGCGCTACGGGCCGCGCGACCTGCGCGAGAATTCGCAGGAATATCACTTCTATCTGACCGAGGGTTTCTACTACATCGACCAGGACCGCACGGTCTTGAAGGGGAAGCGCTGGGTCGACGCGGGAGACGTCGAGGTCTTTCCGACCGTGCCCGTCCAGACCGGAGAGAAGGTCACCGCCGCGGTGCGGACGATCCTCGGCCGGAAAGCCCTCCCCATCGTCATCGGCGGGGACCACAGCATCACGTTCCCGGTGCTGCGCGCCTACCAGTCGCCGCTCACGCTCATCCACTTCGACGCCCACCTCGACACCTGGAACGCCGCCCCGGGGAATCTCGATCACTCCTCCTGGGTGAATCGGACGGCGGCGCTGCCGCACGTCAGGAAGGTCGTGCAGGTCGGCATGCGGGGGCTGGCCAACGATCAGGAGGCGATGGGGAACGCCCGGAAAATCGGCAGCACGATCATCACTTCGGAGCAGATCCACCGCAAGGGGGCCGCCTGGGCCCTGTCACGGATTCCGGCGAGCGAGCGCATCTACGTCACGGTCGACGTGGACGTGCTCGATCCGAGTGTGGCGCCAGGAACGGGGACGATCGAGCCGGACGGCCTGAGCTTCGCCGAGCTGGATGATCTGCTGAAGGGTCTGCCCGCCAAGGGGCGACTGGTGGGGCTGGACGTGGTGGAGATCACGCCCTATCGAGATCCGAGCGGCCGCACCGCCCAGACGGCGGTGCGGCTGATCATCGATCTGCTCGGGGCGGCCTTCCCTTAGCCGCCGCGGAAAAAAGCGCCGAAGCTTAGTTGCCCGAGTCCGGCTTCTGGTCCTTCGGCTCGTCCGGTTTGTTCTCGTTCGACTTCGGCTCGTCCTTCTTCGGCTTCTTTCCCCTCGCCTGATCCCTGGTCTCCTGAGCCCTCTCTCTGCCGTTCTGCCTCTGCGGCGGCTCGACTCTCGCGGGCGGTGTCGCGGGGGCGTGCTGCTCGCCGGGGGGCGGGTTCGTGGGTCGGTTCTCGGACGGCGGCGGCGAGGTGCGCTGCTGATCCGGCGGCGCCGATTGATCCGGGGCCTGGCGCTGCGGGCCATGGCGGGGCGGCTGCTGCCTCCCCATCAGATCGTCATAGTACTTCCGGCCCCTGTTGTCGTGATTGCGCTGATCGTTGTTGTTCCTGTCCTGCCCGTTGTCCGTCGCGGGGGGTGCCTGCGAGGGAGGCGGCTCCTGGGTCGGAGGCTGCTGCTGCGGTGGAGGAGTCATGCGATTCCGATTCCGCGCGTCCTGCCTCGCGTCGTGGTAGTCGTGCGCCCGCTCTCTCACATCCTGGCCCGGCGGATTGGGATTGCCGCGCGATCGCTGGCCTCGACCAGGCTCCGGCCGGAACACGACGAAGTCCTGTCCCTTCACCTTGCCGCCGCGCATCGCTTCGGGCGCGTCGGTTTCGGTGACGTGATAGCGCGGAATGTTGCGACCACACGCCCGGCTGACCTTATCGACGTGGACGCCCCCGTTGATGATCCGGTTGTCGATGTAGGTGTAGTTCGTCACGTTCTGGGTGACCTGGACGAGCGAGACGTTTCTGGTCTGCGGAACGATGTGGGTCCGCAGACCGGGATCGACGAGATAACGCGTGGCGGTGAAGGACCACCAGTTCGACGCGATCGTCACGTTGAGGCTCG
>DATFVU010000166.1:0-10245 GCA_035260145.1 Candidatus Polarisedimenticolia bacterium
TCGACGAGAACGGCCGTCTCGTCGCTGGCCGTGGTGTCGACGCGCACGTCCAGATCTCCGGTCGCGACCCGCCGCACCGCCCTCGCCAGGTGGGCGACCGGGCGGGAGACCCGCTGCGCCAGGACGTTGCCGACGATCGCCAGCAGGAGGATGGCGCCGCAGGTGATGATCAGGACGGTGTCCTGAATCTCCTCCTCGCGGTAGGCCGCGGCCCGTCGATGCTCCACGAGAGGGATCGAGATGGCCCCGATCGTCCCCTGCTGATCCAGGCGCATCGGCGCCGCCATGGTCAGGAAGTCGAGATCGCCCGATCGCTCCTCGGACAGCCAGAACGGCTCGCGGTCCAGATAGACGGCGCGGTACGACTCGCCGCTCAGGCGCTCGTTCAGGAGGCCGGAGCTGTAAAGCTCGCGCGTGCTGGTGGCCAGGAGGGCGGAGTCGCGATAGACGTTGATGTCCTGCCGCACGACGCGGCGCAGCCAGTAGACCACGTCGTCGTCGAGCGAGGCCCCCTCCTCCGGCCGGCTCACCGTGAGGTAGTCTTCCGCCACGCGTCGCGCCACGCTCAGCGTGGCGAACCCCGAGGTGGTGATGTTCCGATCGATCTCCCGGGTCGTCGAGTGCGTCGCGAAGAAGGCGAGCGTCAGAAGCGGAAACAGGCCCGCCATGAGGAAGGCCGTCACCAGCCGGCGGGAGTAGGTGGCTCCCAGGGAGATACGCGGCAGGCTGGGTCTCACGGTCCAGAAGGCGACACGGGCGAAGCCGACCAGGAGGAGCGCCAGGAAACCGTTCAACAGGAACAGGCGCAGGTAGCCGGCGAGGATCGCGGTCCGGCTGGCGTGCAGGTGGGCGAGGGCGAAGATCTCGTGGGGCCCGCGGAAATACAGGATGAACGCCTCACCCCCGCGCAGGTTGTCCTTGGTCCAGGCACGCCGATCCCGTCCCACGGCCGCCAGAGTGGCCGCGGAGGGGGGCGGGATCTCTCCGCCCGATTCGTACAGCCGCGCCAGGGTCGGCGAGAACACGGCCACCAGCGGCTCGGATCTCAGGAGCTCGGGATTGCTGCGCTCGGCTGGAGGACGGAACAGGCCCGCGCCGACGGTGTCTCCGCCGAGGATCGGCAGATTGTCATAGTCGTCCGAGACCATGAGCACGACGAGGAGAGGCTGTCGTACTCCACCGACCCAGCGCGCCCCCAGGAGCACCGGCTTGCGAACGGTCAGCTCCGGCCGCGGTGGAATAAAGACGAAGTCCTTGCGCGCCGCGGCCTTCGCCTCCTCGAACGGCGCCTCGAGCATGGGGGCGAAATCGAGGGCGAACCGCCCGAGGAGGTCGCCGCGCTCGTCGAAGATCCGCAGCGACGACGCCAGCCCCCGATCGGCGACGGGAGTGGCGCGCCACAATCGGTACGCCGCGTCGTGCGATCCGTCGGCGGCGGCGATCGCCGCGAAGTCCGGGTCGCGAGACAGCGCCAGGGAATCGTTCAGGGTCTGGCGGCGCATGCTTTCCTGATCAAGAACCAGCGGGCGCAGCTCGTCCTGGAAGAAGTCGCGGCGCAGGCGATCATAGGAGTGGTGCAGCGCCGGAGCGTAGGCCAGGGTCAGGAGGAGCATCCAGGTCGCGGCGCGCAGCGCGAACGGGATCCCCTCGGAGTCGGCGCCGCGCAGTCGCCGGAGGAAGGCCCCGTCCCCGGATCGAGGGCCGAACCGCAGCGCCCGGTCCAGAAGGCATCGGAGGAGCAGCCCCGCCGACATGACGAACAGGAAGAGAGCCGCCTGCAGCGTCAGGCGGGCCGGCACGATCGTCCCGAACTCGACGCGGCTCACATCGAGGCGGGCGTCGAGCACCAGGCGGTTCAGGAAGGAATGCAGGGCGACCGCGGCGACGACGAAGGCCAGGAACAGCGACCCGAGCGCGCGGTAGCGCGCGCCGCGACCCGCGGGCGGCTCGTCACGGGCCTCGGCGCGCCGCAGGGCCAGATCGAGGATCCAGATCTGCAGGCAGCAGGCGGCGGCGGTCAGCAGGAGGTCGGCGGGTGAGCGCAGAAGACCCCAGAAGCGGGACGAGGCATAGATCGAAATGTCGTAGATCGACAGTCGGGGCAGGGCCGCCGGCTCGACCATCGCCAGGAAGGCCCAGCGGATCATCCAGATCGCGGCCGTTCCCGCGAGCAGTCTGGCCGCGGACGACCGAATCGCTCCGGCGCGCAGAGGCAGGCACCAGGCGAGAGCGATCGACAGGGCGAGCGCCAGGCCTCCGGCCAGGCGGAAGTCCCGGCGCCGGTCGAGGATCTCCTGGCTGGAGGGTCGGTCGCGCAGGGTGACGATCGCCAGCCGCTCCCCGTTCGGGGAGCGCAGCGGCAGGGCCAGGGTCGAGACGCCCTCGTCTCCGAGACGTCCCCAGTGGCGATCCCCCTGGCGCTCGAAGAGCTGCGCGATGTCGTCCTGCTCGGAAGGGGCCTCGCGGAACCGAACGGAGGCCGGGGACGTCTCCTGCGAGTGCGGAAGGAAGCCCAGGCCGGACGACGTGTCCCGCGTATCCCCTCCCTCGGGGGGCTCGAGCAGGAACTCCGTGACCAGGCGGCCGCCCTCCGGAGCGCAGACGGCGGCGAACAGGCGCCGGGAGGCCTCGCGCCCGCCGATGACGTACACCGGCCTGGGGCAGGGCTCACCCAGGAGGGTTTGTGGCGTCGACGAGCTGTTCCCGTCCCACGCGAAAAGCGTGTCATCGCGCTGGTAGACGGCGAAACCGAGCCGGTCCGCGGGCAGGCGGCTCGAGGAGCGCATGCGTGCGAGGGCCGCGAACGCGGCGCCCCGGTCCTCGATCGAAACGCGGCCCGACGTCAAAGGCCGCGACAACTCCTCGAGAAAGCCCCGGAAATCCTCCTCGATAACCCGCGCCCGCGTCTCCAGCCGATCGCGCGCCGAGATCTCCCAGCGGGCCTTGACCAGGCGCGCGTCGCGGTTCTGCAGGACTCCGAGCGTGCCCAGGGCGAGGCAGCCCGCGCCCAGCGCGAGGATGGAGGCGAGCCATCGCCCGGGCGCGCGGCGTCCCGGCCAGGTGGCGCAGGCCAGCCCCAGGGCGGCTCCGGTCAGAAGCGCGACCCTCTCGAGGGATGACAGCGGGGTGAAACCGCGGGAGAGGTCCACCGAGAGGATGACGAGGATCAGGCCTTCGAGGACGAACAGGAGGATGGCGGTCACGGGCTCACTTCATTTCGCGGATCTCGCGGATGCACCAGGTCCCGCCCTCCGGCACGAGCGTGAAGGTCAGTCGGGCCTCCGACTTCGAGGCGCCCTCCTCGCGATAGAGCCAGCGCGCCCGCAGCGCCGTCCGCTCGCTCTGCGGGCTCGACTCGTCGAGCGCGGACAGAATGAAACGCAACGTCGTGCGGCCTTCGAAGCCGCGCCCCAGGATCAGCACCGCCTGGTCGGCTCCGTAATAACCCTGCCGGACGGCCAGCGCCTTCGACGACAGGAAGGTCTTGACGCGGGTCGAGAACGCGCTCTTGAGGAGCGTGTGGTCGCAGCGCGTGAACGCCGATTCGATCGCGGCGTGCAGACGCCGCAGCGCGTCGGCCTGCTCCGACCGGGCGGCGGGGACGGCGGCTCCCTGCGAGGTCGGTGCTTTGGACGGAATCAGGAGGAGAAGGGCGCAGAGGACAATGCGGATCGCGCCCGGGACGGCCGCTCGGATCCATCGTCTTGGCGCTGACATGGCGTGCCGGGGAGAGCGTTGTGCCGATCTCCGCGCGCGGATCGTTATGCTAATCTACGCCCGCTTGTGAGTCAACAAACGACCGTCGCAACAGGTGGGTGGTCTGCGGGCGGCGCGTCGACGTGTCGACCGACACGAAAGCGCGCCGGGGGATGAGCCTGCGTGGTCTCGTCCCCGCGATCGCGGCGTTGATGCTCGTGAGTCCGGCGCGCGCGGCGGCCGGGACGGCGGACGGGGACGGCGCGCTCCGGCACGTCCTGGAGCTGGCGGGGTCGATCGGCCCGCGCAAGACGGGGAGCGACGCGGACCGGCGCGCAATCGACTACGTCGCGCGCGAGATGGAGGCCGCGGGGCTGTCGGTCAGCCGACAGGAAGTGGCCGTCGCCCCGTACGACGAGGGCGAGCGCTCCGTCGGGTCCTGGAACGTGATTGGCGAGCTGCCGGGCGTCGAGCGCGGCACTCTCGTGGTGGCGGCGCACCACGACACGCACGGCGCCTCGGTCCCGGGCGCGAACGACGATGCCTCGGGCGTGGCTGTTCTCCTCGAAGTCGCGCGTGCCGTGGCGCGACGTCCCCACCGGCTCACCTATCGGTTCATCTCTTTCTGCGCCGAGGAGGAGGGGCTCCTCGGCTCGCGCGACTACGCTCTCAAGAACGACCTATCGCCGGTGCGGGCGATGATCGCCCTGGAGCTGGTCGGGCGCGGCGAGCTCCTGATCGGGCCCGTTCCGCACCCGCCGGCGGTGTGGGCCCAGCGCTCGCTGTTGCGGGCGGCGTGGGAAGCCGGCGCGCGGGGCGTCGTCGCGCGGCCGCTGTGGACCATCGCCCCTCGCTTTCTCGATCTGCCCTTCAGCGCCGATCACGAGCCGTTCCTTCACGCCGGCATCCCCGCGTTCCTGCTGCTCGGCACGTATCCGGCCTGGACGTACCACACGCTCGAGGATGGCGTGAACGGCGTACGCGCGGAGTCTCTGGAGCGCGCGGCGCGCGTGGTCGATCGGCTCCTCCAGGACTTCGAGGCGTCGCCCCCACAGCGGTCCGACGACCCCCACTACCTGCCCGTGATGATCCTGGGACGGGGCGCCCTCATCCCGTCGACGGCTCTGACCCTGATCTCCTGCGCGGCGCTTCTCGGCTGGGGCATCCTGGCGCTTCGGCGCGTGCGGCAAGTGGCCCGGGCGCGCGCCATCGTCGAGACGCTGCGCGTGATGATCGTCACCGGGGCCGCCACGGCCCTGGGCCTGTCCGGCCTGTTCGTCTCGGAGCGGCTGATGGAACGCATCCAGGGCGTGCGCTATCCGTGGATGTCCCATCACGGGCTCCAGGTGGCGCAGGCGGTCGTATGGTCCCTGCTCACGTCCTGGCTCGGACTCAAGCTCTTCCGCCGCATCAAACCGACGGTCGAGCCCGGACCCTATCTAGCCGCCGCGTTCTCCCTGCCGGTCGCGTGGGTCGCGATCGCGCTGTGGCGGGGCCTGCCGGAAGTCGCGATCTTCATGGCGGCGCCGATCCTGATGTTTCTCCTGTCGCTTCTGTTCGAGAGCACGGGACGGAAGATCGCGTGCGGTCTGGCCGCGGCGGTCCCGTTCTTCCTTCTGCTGAAGCTCCGGGACTACCGGGCGCTGGTCGAGCTCGGCGGCGTGTCGCCCCCGACCTGGCTCCTGTTCGCGGCGATCTTCGTGGTGGTGTTTCCCCTGGCCCTGTTTCTGGCTCACATCGCGTCGTTCCAGAACTGTCTGCACAGCCGGTTCTGGTGGTGGCTGTCGGGAAAGAGGGTCGGTCTGTCCGCGCTCGTCCTGTCGATAGCACTCCTGGGAGCGAACGCGTTCAAGCCGGCCTACGACTACCGTTCCCGGCAGATCGTGCGGCTGCGGCAGCGTGTCGACCTGAACGATAAAAAGGCCGACGCGCTGATCCGGTCGGCCGACTTCCTGCGCGGCATCCGGCTGCGCGGCGTGGGCGGGCGCTTTCTCGATCCGCTGCAGACCACGGAGAGGATCGTCCTGCCTTTCCCGTCCGACCGGATCGAATTCTCGGCCGAGGCGGCGCCCGGAGGGGATAAGGGCGAGACGCTCGTCACCATGCGCCTGAGAGCTCCGGCCGCGACCGATCGAATCAGCTACACCCTCTCGTCCCGCGCGGGCTTCCGGGTCCCGGGCCGCGACGATCTGCCGCGGCACCGCTACACCTTCACGGAGATCGCCCCGCGTCGCGATCCGGTGGGGACGTTCCGCATCCTCCTTCCCGAAGCGGCGGACCTTTCGGTCGAGCTGCGGGCCGAGTTTGAGGACGACCTGCTGGGGCTGGAGCCCGCCAGCAACGGACCGCGGGTGTTCGTGCACTACGCGACCATCGAAGGATCCCGGCGCGTCCTGGGTGCGGCGGCCGAATCCGCTCCGCCGCGATCCGATGTCGGGACCCCCCGCGGCGGCTGAGAGGGGGCCCGCGGCCGTCCGTTGCCGCTGCGCGCGGCGCTCTGGTAAGATGACGGCCTTCGCGGACCGCCCGCGCGCGGCCACCCGCGGGTGGAGAACAGCATGAACGCGCCGGTTGAGGCGGACGAGGTCCTCGACACGGTCGGCCTGTATTGCCCCGTACCGATCATCAAGACGGCCGAGAGGATCAAGCGCATGGGGAACGGCCGGATCCTGGAAGTCCTGTCCGATGACCGCGTGATCTTGATCGACATGCCGGCGTGGTGTCGATCGACCGGCCACGAATACCTGGGTCATCGACGGCAGGGCTCCGAGTACCGCCTGTTCGTCCGCAAAACGGGCGGCAGAGAGACGACGCGATGAGCGATATGACCATGGCTCGCCCCGACAGGATCAAGGCGATCGGCCTTCTATCCGGCGGACTGGACAGCACCCTGGCCGCCCGGGTCCTCCTGGAGCAGGGGATCGAGGTGATCGGCCTGCACTATTCCACCGGTTTCTGCATGAACGATCACCGCCGCGCGATGGCCCGTCCGGACGAGGATCCGAAGCGCATGCGCAACGAGGGGCTGCGCGCCGGGGCCGATCTCGGCATCCCTATCGAAATCCTGGACGCCGGCGAGGCGTATCTCAAGATGGTGCTGAACCCGAAGCACGGATACGGCGCCAAGGCCAATCCCTGCATCGACTGCCGCATCTTCATGATTCACGGCGCGGCCGAGTACATGCGGGAGCACGGCGGGCACTTCGTGTTCACCGGCGAGGTCCTCGGGCAGCGACCGATGTCCCAGCACATGCAGGCCCTGCGACTCATCGAGAAGGAGTGCGGGATCGAGGGCTACCTGCTTCGACCGCTGTCGGCGCAGCATCTTCCTCCGACGCTGCCGGAGCGGCACGGATGGGTGGACCGTGACCGGCTCCTCGGAATCAGCGGCCGCTCCCGCAAGGAGCAGATGGCCTGGAGCGCGACGTGGGGGATCGGCGATTATCCTCAGCCCGCGGGCGGCTGCTGTTACCTCGCCGACGAGAACTTCGCCCGCCGCTTCCACGACAAGCGGCTCCACACGGACCCGGATCGGATCCGCCGGGAGGAGATGATCCTGCTGAAAGTCGGCCGGCACTTCCGACTGTCGCCGGGCGTGAAGATCATCGTGGCGCGCGACCAGTCCGAGAACGAGTTCCTGGCGCGCTTCGACCTGCCCGGATGGCGGTTCGAGGCGCTGGACTGCGGCAGCCCCCTCACCGTGGTGGAGGGCGAGCCCGACGATGATCTGAAACTGCTCATCGCGTCGATCACCGCGCGCTACTCCGATCGCCGGCACGAGGCACTGGTCGAGGTGTGCGCCCGCAAGGGGGATCGCGAGGAGCGACTTTGGGTGCCGCCGGTGGCCGATCAGGTTCTGGAGCGTTATCGACTCTGATCGGAGCGTTCGCGGCCGCGGGCCGTGCCGATGCTATAATCCGTCGCCGCGTGGGCCGTTAACTCAGCGGGAGAGTGCTATCCTCACACGGTAGAAGTCGCTGGTTCAAATCCAGCACGGCCCACCAAGCCTTCATCCGGCCCGTCGTTCCAGAATCGTGGGCGGCTAGCTCAGCTGGGAGAGCGCCGCGTTCGCAACGCGGAGGTCGAGGGTTCGATCCCCTTGCCGTCCACCATCCCACCTTCTTCGAATCGCCACTAAGGCGGCCGCCCGGCGCCACGCTGCATGCCGGGACGCTCCGAGACCGGCTTTCGCGCCGCGGCCCCGGCGAGGCGGCGACCGCCGGGCCCGCCCGCGGAGCGCGCCCGGAGCGCCGCGGGCAGGGCGCGAAACGGCCCGCTTGACGAGCGGGCCGGGCGCACGTATATCTGGCCGAGAAAATCCGGGAGACAGACGATGCCTTTTCCGCCGCCGCCGGCACGGTCGGGCGCCATCCTTGCGTCCCGCTGTCCCGAGTGCGGCTCGGGAGATCTGTTCGGGATCGAAATCAGGCAGCGCGACGGCGCCGCGTGGCGCGGGGTTTACTGCGCGGGCACCTACGACCGGGATCGCCGGAGGTTTCTGCAGCGCGGCTGCGGCTACGCCGGCGAGTCGATCCAGGTCGCGGCGGTGGACGGCGGGTCCGAGGAGGCAACCCGTCCTTCATCCGGAGCGGGGCCGGCCTAGCGGCCCGATTTCGATGAGGCCCCCTGCTGCGCCGCGGCGCGGGCGGCGGCGAACTCGTCCCCCTTGTTCCACTGCGGCATGGGGTCCGCCTGCGCGACGCGATATCCGATGTGCAGGGCGATGCGGGCGCTCTGGGCCGACCCCGACAGATCCATGGACGCGTTGTACTCGTCCTTCGGCCGGTGGTAGCGCTGGTCTTCGTACTCCTGCCAGATCTTTTCCCCGTATCCCTTGGGCTTGCCGATATAGTCGTTTCCCGGGTCCAGGCTGAAGGCCGGGATCCCGACCTTGGCGAAATTGAACTGATCCGAGCGGTAGAAGGAGCCCTGCTCGGGGTGCTGGTCCGGGACCACCCTGAAGCCGAGCGCCTGCGAGGCGTCGGCGACGAAGTCGTGCAGGGTGGAGCGGTCCGCTCCGAGGAACGTGAAGTCGGCCGGCTGGCCCCACACCGGCGTCCCATCCATGTTGATGTTCGCCGCCGTCAGGTGCGTGGGAACGATCGGATGGGTGGCATAGTACTCCGAGCCGCGCAGACCGCCCTCCTCGGCGGCGCAGGCGATGAACAGGACGCTGCGCCGCGGGGGCGTGCCGAGCAGGGTGAACAGCCGCGCCACCTCCAGCAGGGTGGCCACGCCCGAGGCGTTGTCCTGGGCGCCGTTGTAAATGTCATCGCCGTCTTCCGGATTGCCGCGACCCAGGTGATCGTAGTGGGCGGTGTAGACCACGGCCTGATCGCGCAGCCTGGCGTCCGAGCCGCGGAGAATCCCGACCACGTTCCAGGTGGTGATCGGACGGACCTTGCTCGCCAGCCGCGCCTGCACCCGCGACGACAGAGGAACCGGCCGAAAATCGCGCGTCGCCGCCGCCTTGCGCAGCGCGTCGAAATCCTGGCCGGCCGACTTGAGAAGCGAGCGTCCATACGACTCGCTCACCCACGCCGCGATCCGGAGCGCCTGCGGGCCGCCGGGGGACAGGGCCACGAAGGGTCGCTCGCGCCCCCAGGAGTTGCGCACGACGTTCCAGCCGTAGCCGGCCGACTCGTCGGTGTGGATCAGGATGGCGCCCGCGGCGCCCGCCCGCGCCGCGCTCTCGTACTTGTACGTCCAGCGCCCGTAATAGGTGAGCGCCTTGCCGCCGAACAGCGCCGGGTCGTCGGACGGCGGATCGTTGACCAGCAGCACCAGGACCTTGCCCCGGACGTCCTCGCCCTTGAAATCGTCCCACTTGTACTCGGGCGCCCTGATGCCGTAGCCCGCGAACACCAGGGGCGCGTCGATCTCTTCCATCTCCTTCTGGGTCTCGGCGGCCGCGACGAAATCATCCAGCCAGCGGGCCTCCAGGCGCTGGTCGCTGGCCACGATCGCCATCTGGCTCTGCGGCTCGGTCGCGATCCCGACGAGAGGCACCTCCTGGAGATACGAATCCTTCGCCGCGCCCGGGTCGAGGCCCAGGAGGCGGAAGCGGGTCTCGAGATAGAGGGCCGCCAGCCGACCTCCCTTCTGCCCGGTGCCGCGCCCCTCCATCACGTCGTCGGCCAGAAACCGCAGGTCGGCGTCGATGCGGCGCGCGTCCGCGGCGTCCAGGACGCGCTTCAGGTCGGGTGTCGTCGACGGGGCGGCGGCGATCGCCGCGGCCAAAGGGGACAGGAAGATCAGGGTCCGGATCAGGGCGCGGGGGCGCATGCGGTCTCCTCTCGGGGCTGGCGCCGGCGGCCGGCGCGACCGGAGTATAGCGGCCACCCCCGGAAGGGGCAAGACGGCGCGTCGACGCCGCCTTCAGGGCGTCTGCGGGGCGCCGGGGTCCCCGCGGTAGATGACGCGCTCGAGGAACAGGCCGGAAGGGGGAGAGGTCCAGGCGGCCGGGTCGTCGACGATCTCCGAAAGGAAGCGCTGCATCGCCTCGGCGGGGAGGTGGTGCAGGCCGATCTGCACCAGCACGCCCACGAC
>DATFVU010000167.1:0-10553 GCA_035260145.1 Candidatus Polarisedimenticolia bacterium
CGGAGAGGCACTATGCCGAGCTGCGGGCCTCCTTCCGCCGGCATTTCCCGGCGCTCGAGGAGCTCGAATTCCCCTACGCCTGGGGCGGGCCCATCTGCTCGACCACGCGGTTCACGCCGTTCTTCGGGTCAGCCGAGGAGGGCCGCATCCTTTATGGACTGGGATACACCGGTCACGGTCTGGGCACGACCCATCTGGCCGGGCAGATCCTCGCGCACATGGCGCTCGAGCGTCCGAGCCCGCTTCTCGACCTGGCTCTGGTGCGCAAGAAGCCCTTCCCGTATCCGCCCGAGCCGCTGCGGTCCTGGTCGGTGCGGGCGGTCACGCGGGCCCTGCGCCGCGTCGACGCCGGAGGCCGGCCCGGCCTGCTGCTGCGTCTGCTCGATGCGATGGGGATCGGCCTGTCGAGCTGAGCGCGATCAGGGGGCGGCCGGCTCGAGCACTCGTTCGAGCGTTGCGGAGTCGTCGAGGATGAGCCACTCGACGATCGACAGCGGCAGGCTGCCGTTCTTCAGCAGATCGTCATGGAAGGCGCCAAGGCGGAAGTCCTTCCCCTTGCGATCGCGGTACAGGCCGAGCAACCGCATGATCTGCCACTTGCCGACCATGTAGGTGATCTTCTGCGTCGGATTCGAGGCGGCCCCCGCCGCCTCCCCCTCCGCCGCCTCGCGATCGAGCCCGCCGCCGTCCATGAAGTATTTCACCGCCTGCTCGAAGGTCCAGCGGCCGGTGTGCAGGTTGACGTCGACCCCGATGCGGGCGGCGCGATAGCGCGACAGCCGCAGCACCTGCCCCTGCGCCGCCGATCCGTCCGGATACAGGCCGGTGCGCGACAGCATCTCCTCGGTGTACAGCGCCCAGCCCTCGACGAACACGCCGTCGCCGTGCTGCCGGCGGATCTCGTCCTGCAGGTCATGCGCGATCGAAAGCTGCATGAAATGTCCGGGGATCCCCTCGTGACCCAGGATCGGCCGCGGGTCCTCGATGGCCGCCCGGATATAGAAGTTGGGACTCTTGGGATCGTACGTCGGGATGAAGTAGAAGCCGCCCGGGTCCTTGTCGTAGATCCCCGGCGGATTCATGAACCCGCCCGGGCTCGTCGGCTTGAACGCCTCCGGGAGCTGGCGGATGGAGAAATGTCCCAGCGATTCCGGCAGGGTCACGAGATTCTTGTCTTTAAGGAAACGGATCATCTCCTCCTGGCGGCTCTCGTACGCCTTCAGGAAATCCTCCTGATCCCTGGGGACGACCTTGGCGCGGGCGGGATCCGGGTTCGCCATCGCCGGGTCGGGGAGGAGCGCCTCGAGGGCGCGGTAGCGCGCCAGCTCCGCCTGGCCGAGCATCTCGACCTGCCGCGCGTCGAGCGGCAGGAGGTAGGAGCGCTTCAGGAGATCGTTGTAGTTGGCCTCGCCCATCGGCTTGAACGCCACCATCTGCGGCAGGCGCTTCTCCAGCCAGTCGGCGAACCCGTGCATGGCGGTGACGGCCTGAGCGCTCGACTTCTCGAGGTCGGAGCGCTCGCCCGCCTGCAGATCAGAGGCGAGGGTCATCAGGCTCTCTTTGAAAAGCGGATCGATGGCGCGGGCGGCGCTGATGGCGAGCTTCGCGTACAGGCCGACCGGCTTCGTCAGATTGACCTTCCCCTGCTCCAGAAGGGCCGGCATCGCCTTCAGGCGGGCGGTGGCGGCGAGCGCCCGCGTCCGGGGCGGGGCGTAATCCTTCTTCAGAAGGGAGAAGATGGCGTTGCTGCACTCCCCGACGTACGTCTGCGGATCGGTCGCCTCGAAATCCATCACGCGGTTGAAGAATTCGATCGTGTCGATCTGCGAACGGAACAGGAGCCAATCGACCCGATCGTCCTTGGCCCATCCCTCCGTTCGCATGGCCCGGACCTGGGTCATCAGGGAAACGATCCTCTTGCGCCGCGCGTCGATCGCGGCGGGGGAATAGTCGGTCAGGCGGTCGTCCCAGGTGTGCAGCCCCTGATCGCTGCTCGACACGGGGTAGCTCTGGTCCCGCCATCGGTAGTAGTCCGCCGCCAGTTTCCGGAGCGCGTCGGGTGTTGTGGACGGCGGGGCGCCGAAGACAGACGAGGCGCTCGCCACCAGAAGACCGACTCCGAGAACGAAAAGCATCCGCGTCATGTGTCCTCCGATGGCCAAGGCACCGTCCCGGCAGCGCCGGCGCTCTGGGCGAGCGGCCATTCTCCCCGAGCCCGGAGTGCTATGCAAGTGACCCAGGATTGGCGAATCCTGTTCTTCGATCGGCCCATCTGAGGTATGTTCCATTCTGGATGTGCGGCGGAGGCGTCGAACGGACGCACGGGGTGAATCATGGCCAGCCCGGTCGAATCTCTGTTACGTGAACAACTGACGGAGCGGCGCGAGAAGCTGGAGAGCGTCGCCCACGCGGTTCCCGCGGACGATCAGATCCGGCGCCTGCTGCGCGACGTGGACGCCGCGCTGGCGCGCATGGACGAGGGGACCTTCGGCATCTGCGAATCGTGCCACGACACGATCGAGGCCGATCGCCTGGTGGCCGACCCGCTGATGACCTATTGTCTGGACCACCTGACGAAACCGCAACGGCAGGCGCTCGAGGCGGACCTCGACCTCGCGGCCCAGGTCCTGCGAGGCCTCTTGCCTCCCCCCAGCCTCAACTTCCCGGGCTACGAGGTGGCGCGTCACTACGAAGGGGCGGGGCCCGTGAGCGGAGACTACTGCGACGCGGTGGGGGGCGAGGATGGCAGCCTGTACTTCGCCGTCGGCGATGTCTCGGGGAAGGGGGTCGCGGCCTCCATGTTGATGGCCCATCTGCACGCCACCCTGCGCGCGCTCGTCCCGCTCAACCTCGCGCTCGACCAGCTCGTGACGCGCGCCAGCGGCCTGTTCTGCGAAAGCGCCCTTCCGAGTCATTTCGCCACGCTCGTGGTCGGCCGCGCCGGCCGATCCGGCGACGTCGAGATCTGCAACGCCGGCCACGTGCCGCCGCTGGTCGCCCGTGGCAGGGAGATCGAGCGCGTCGCGCCGACGGGCCTCCCGATCGGCATGTTCTGCGACGCGCGCTTCTCCGTCAGCCGCGTGCGCCTGTCGCCGGGGGACACGATCCTGCTCTACACGGACGGGGTGAACGAGGCGCTCGACCGCGCGGGACAGGAGTACGGTCTCGATCGCCTCAGCGGGCTTCTGGCCGGTCACTCCAGCCGCGGACCCTCCGATCTGCTGGCCTCCTGCCTGCGCGATCTGCAGACCTTCCGCGGCGGCGTCTCGCCGAGGGACGATCTCACCCTCATGGCGGTCCGTCACGTCGCCTAGGACTCCTGGTCCCCCACGCAGTCCTTGCGTCAACTCGGGCCCCGTGTTGGGGTAGAATCGCGCTCCCCTGCTCAACGTGCGAGAGGAGTGAGCCTTTCATCCGCTGGTGAGAGGAGAGCCGATGCCCGATCTCCGACGTCGTTTTGCCATCGTTCTTGCGTCCATGCTCCTGGTGATGTGCCTGCAGCCCGCCCGCGCCTGGTCGGCCGACGAGCCCGAGAAGCCCTCCAAGGGACCGGAGGAGTTCAAAGGATTGAAGTTCAGGTTGGTCGGACCCGGCGCCGGCGGCCGCGTGTCGCGGGTCGCGGGCGTTCCGGGCAATCCTCTGATCTATTACGCCGCGACCGCCTCGGGCGGCGTCTGGAAAACCGAGGACGGAGGGGTCGAGTGGAAGTCGATCTTCGATGATCAGGACGACGCCTCCACCGGCTCGATCGCCATCGCACCGTCCAACCCGTCCGTGGTCTACGTCGGCGCCGGCGAAGCCAACATCCGGGGGAACGTCGCCGCGGGCCACGGCATCTACAAGTCGACGGACGGCGGGAAGACCTGGTCCCACGTCTGGAAGCAGGAGGGGCAGATTGGAACGATGGTCGTGCACCCGCAGGACGCCGACATCGCGTTCGCGGCGGTCCTCGGCCACGCTTTCGGACCGAATCCCGAGCGCGGAGTCTACCGCACCCGGGACGGCGGCAGGACCTGGCAGCAGGTCCTGAAGAAAGACGCGAATACCGGCGCCTCCGACGTCTGCATGGATCCCTCGAACCCGAACGTCCTGTTCGCCGGCCTGTGGCAGGCGCGCCGTCGTCCCTGGGAGATGACCAGCGGAGGCCCGGGCAGCGGGCTGTACGTGTCGCGCGACGGCGGGGACACCTGGAAGCAGCTCACGGGGCACGGCCTGCCGGAAGGGATCTGGGGCAAAGTCGGGTGCGCCGTGGCCCCCTCGGACGGGCGGCGCGTCTACGCCCTCATCGAGGCGGAGAAGGGGGGCCTGTTCCGTTCCGATGACGGGGGCGAGTCCTGGGATCTGGCCAGCGATCACCATGCGCTGCGGCAGCGCGCCTGGTACTACACCACCCTGACCGTCAATCCCTCCAACCCCGACGTCGTCTGGTTCCCGCAGGTGCCGATGCTGCGCACGCTCGACGGCGGCCAGACGATCAAGCAGGTGAAGGGGGCGCACCACGGCGACCACCACGATCTCTGGATCGACCCGAAGAACCCCAAGCGCATCATCGGCGGCAACGACGGCGGCGTCGATCTGTCGTGGGACGGCGGGGAGACCTGGTATGCGCCGTCTCTGCCTCTCGGGCAGTTCTACCACGTGGCGGCGGACGACTCGGTGCCGTATCGCGTGTCCGGCGCGATGCAGGACCTCGGCACCGCCTCGTGCCCGAGCAACAGCCTCACCTCCGGCGGCATCGGGAACAGCGACTGCCACGACGTCGGCGGCGGCGAGGCGGGGTTCACGGCGCACGACCCGTCCGATCCGAACATCGTCTGGGCGGGGGAATACTTCGGGATCATCACGCGCTACGACCACCGCACCGGAATGGCGCGCAACGTGACCGCCTATCCGGAGAATTTTTCGGGCCACGGCGCCGAGGACGATCGCTATCGCTTCCAGTGGACCGCCCCGATCGAGATCTCGCCGCACGATCCCAAGGTCGTTTACCACGGCGCCAACGTCGTGTTCAGGACCGAGGACGGCGGCCAGTCCTGGAAGGCGATCAGCCCCGACCTGACCCGCAACGACAAATCGAAGCAGAAATGGTCCGGCGGACCGATCACCGGGGACAACACGGGTGTGGAGTGGTACGACACGGTCTTCGCGATCGCCGAGTCCCCGAAGGAGAAGGGGCTCATCTGGGTCGGCAGCGACGACGGGCTGGTCCATCTCACCCGCGACGGCGGGGCCAACTGGATGAACGTCACCTCCAACATCAAGGGGCTCCCCGAATGGGGGACGGTCAGCACCATCGAGCCTTCGCCCCACGACGCCGCCACCGCCTACGTGACCGTGGACGCGCATCGTCTGGATGATTCGCATCCCTACCTCTGGAAGACGAGCGACTACGGGAAGAGCTGGAAGAGCCTGGCGTCGAAACTGCCCCAGGACGTGTATCTGCACGCGGTGCGGGAAGACCCGAAGCGCAAGGGGCTCCTGTACGTGGGGACGGAGAAGGGGATCGAGTTCTCCTGGGACGACGGCGCCACCTGGCAGGCGCTGGGGCTGAACCTGCCGACGGTCGCGGTGCACGATCTCGTCGTGAAAGACAACGACCTGGTCGTCGGCACGCACGGGCGCTCGATGTGGATCCTCGACGATCTGACGCCTATCCGGGAATGGTCGAAGGAGATCGCAGGCGAAGCGGCGCACCTGTTCCCGCCCCGGCCCGCGGTGCGCTGGGAATACCGCTCCTCGTTCAGCGATGACGAAATCGGGGACAACCCGCCTCGCGGCGCCGTCATCGCCTATTACCTGAAGGAAAAGATGGACAAGGAGAAGACGGACAAGGAGAAGGCCGACAAGGAGATCACGATCGAGATTCTCGATCCGGCCGGAACGGTGGTGCGCATTCTCACGAGCAAGAAGGAGCCGCCCGAGTTCGAGGAGGACGATCCGGACGCCCCGGGCCGGCCGCGCAAGAAGCCCGTGCTCACGACCGACGCGGGCGTGCAGCGCGTGGCGTGGGACCTCACCTACGAGAGCGCGACCAAGATCAAGAACGCGAAGACCGAGGGGAACCCCGAGGCGGCTCCGCGCGTCGTTCCGGGGACGTACACGCTGCGGTTGAACGTCGAGGGAAAGATGCTCACAGTACCCCTCGAGGTGCGGCCCGATCCCCGCCTCACGGTGCCGCCGGCGGACATCGTCGACCAGGTGGCGTTCGCGCGGAAAGTGCAGGCCCAGGTGGGCCGGCTTTCGAACCTCGTGACGCGGATCCGTTCCGTGCGCGAGCAGCTGAAGCTCAAAAGCGAGGCGCTGGAAGGAAACACCCGCGCCGCCGACTGGACGAAGGCGGCCCAGGCGGTGGTGGCCAAGTGCGACGCCCTGGAGGAGAAGCTTCACCAGCCCAAGGCCCAGGTGGAGTACGACATCCTGGCGAAGGGGGCGAAGCTGTACGCGCGCCTGAGCCCGCTGCTCTCGTACGCCGTCGATGGAACGGGCGCCCCGACCAAGGGGATGCGCGAGGTGTTCGACGACCACGTCCGCGAGCTGGATGCGCTCGAGGCGGAGTGGAAGGCGCTGGTCTCGGGCGACCTCGCCGCCCTCGGCCGGAAGGGGCGCGAGATCGATCTCCAGGATGTCGTGATTCCGGAGGCCTCCACGGCGGCGCGTTAGAGGGCGAGGGGATGGGCGAGCTTCTGCCCTGCGTCGAGATCGAGCCCGGGCCGCCGGCGCTCTGGTCCGTGATCTGGCTGCACGGCCTCGGCGCCGACGGTCATGACTTCGAGCCGATCGTTCCCTACCTCGGCCTCGGGGATCGTGCCGTGCGATTCGTTTTTCCCCATGCCCCGCGCCGTCCGGTGACCATCAATATGGGGCTCATCATGCGCGCCTGGTACGACATCCGCGGCCTGGACGTCGGGAGCGATCCCGACCTGAAGGCGATCAGCGAATCGCGGACCATGGTGACCGACCTGGTCGATCGCGAGCGCGAGCGCGGGATCGTGAGCGGACGAATCGTCCTCGCCGGTTTCTCCCAGGGAGGGGTGATCGCCCAGCACGTCGCTCTGCGCTACCCCGAGAGGCTCGCCGGCCTGGCCGCACTCTCCACCTACCTGCCGGACGTTGCGTCGCTCGAGCGTGAGGCGAGCGCGGCGAACCGGGACCTCCCGATCTTCCAGGCCCACGGGCTCGACGACCCCGTGATTCCGCTCGCACTCGCGGAGGAGGGGCGGAAGCGCCTGGAGGGACTCGGCCATGCGGTCACCTGGGAGACCTACCCGATGCAGCACCAGGTCCATCCCGACGAGATCGACGACCTGGGCGCCTGGCTGCGCGACCTGACCGCCGGCTGATGCCCAGGGAGAGCGCCGGGCTGCTCATGTACCGGGCCCGCGGAGAGCGCCTCGAAGTCCTGCTCGTCCATCCCGGCGGCCCGTTCTTCGCCGACAGGCACGAGGGGGTCTGGACGATCCCGAAGGGAGAGATCGAGGCGGGGGAGGATGCGCTCGCGGCGGCCCGGCGCGAGTTCGAGGAGGAGACCGGGCTGAAGCCCGAGGGGCGGTTCGTCCCGATGGGCACGGTCAGGCAGAAGGGGGGGAAGGTCGTGCACGCCTGGGCGTTCGAGGGGGACGCCGAGCCGGGAGCCATCCGAAGCAATTCATTCAGGATGGAATGGCCACCGCGATCGGGGAAGCAGGTGGAATTCCCCGAGATCGATCGCGCCGCCTTCTTCGACCTGAAGGAGGCGAGGCGGGCGATCAATCCGGCGCAGGCGCCGTTTCTCGACGCGCTCGAGCGGATCGTCCGTGGCGGCGATCGGGCGTAGGCTCCAGGCGGCCGGCCATTCCGGCGCGGGACCGCGCCGGGCCGGCCTCCTGACCGCCCGCCTCAGGATCCGGCTTCGGAGGTCCGAGACGATTCCGGCGGGCCTCCCGGGCGGCCGGCAGGCGCTTCAGCCGATTCATCCAGGAGGGAGGCGCGGACGATGAAACGCATGGGCGCCTTGCCGATGTAGTGGAAGGGGTAGCAGGTCACGAGCGTCAGAATCGGCTCGCTCGACGGGGCCAGCGGCCGGAGGTCGTCCTTCGGCACCGTCTCCACCGAATCGATGCGATAGTGGTCCACGCGGGTCCGGCCGGTGATCTCGACGATGTCCCCTGGGCGGGCCGTGCGCAGGCGTCGGAACGCTCCGTCCCGATGCCCGGCGATGATGCAGTTGTCCGGCTGTCCTGGAAGCGCGCTCCCCTCCAGGTGACCCGGCCCGAGCCGGAGAGAGTCCGGGTCGGTCCCCTCCACCACGACGCTGCCGATTCCGAGTCTTGGAATGCTGAGATGGGCCAGCGCCTCGCCGCGCAGGGGCGGGTGAGCCGTAAGCACGGCGGGAGGAAGGGGGGCCTGACGGTCGCCGCCGGCGCGCGCGGACTGGAACAGCGCGGCATGGCCTTCCTGCCAGACCCGTTCCTGCAGGGAGATAGAGGCGGCGCCCAGAAGGAGCGCCGCCCCTCCCACCATGCAGGCGCCACCGAGAAGGCGCCTTAGCCCGCTCCCCGCATGGAACATGTCCGCCTCAGGATCGGCGATAGCGCACGAGCAGGAACCCTCCCGCCATGAAGAGGGTGCCGAGGGCGGCCATCAGGGGGACCGATGAAGCCGTCTCCGGCATCCTTCTCGCGGTTGCCGCCGCCGAGCCTGTGCCCTGCCCCGCGGCCGTCCCGGTGTCGGTCTGCCCGGCCCGCGCTCGCGCCACTTCCGGGGCGGACAGGTGGCTCATCAGCTGGGCCATCGTCTCGTGATCCAGAACACCGCTGTCGGGGATGAAGTGTTGCCGCTGGAACGCTCGAAGGCCGTCGACCGTCGCGTCGTCCATCCGGCCCTCCGTATAATGTCCGGGTTTCAGGAGGTGCTCGGAAACGAGGACCTTCTGGGCCACCTGGATGTCCCCGGAGGAGGTGTAGACGGGCCCATAGTAGTCGCCCGTTCTGGCGAGGGCGGGAGCGGTCAGCAGAAGCGCCAGGAGGCCGGCGAAGAGCAGGCCCCGAACTCCGCGCGTATTGCACGTTGTCATAAATGTTCCTCCTCGAGAAGTCCTGGCGCACGGCGGGTTGCCGCGGAGGCCTGGCATCCGATCTCAGTGTGGTCATGTTACCACACGCCGACGGGTCGATCCGGCGGAGTTTCGGTCGAAAGGGTGATATGCTCCGCCGAGTGAACACGATCCGGGGAAGGTCCCCGGGCCTCCGGCCGTGAGCGACTGGCTGTACCGATTCGCGCGCGCGCTGTTCGACCAGACGATTCATCTCTATTACGGCCGCATCGAGGTCACAGGCCGGGAGAACATTCCCGGCGCAGGCGCCGTCATCCTGGTCGCCAATCACCCCAACGCCGTGGCGGATGCCTGCCTCATCGGCACGCAGATAACACAGCGCCGCGTGAGCTTCGTGGCCAAGGACACCCTCACGCGCGCCCCGGTTCTGGGGTGGCTGGTGCGCTCGGTCGGCGTCATCGGCGTGGCGCGGCCGATGGAGTACGGCCGGGATCCCGAGCTGGCCAGAGAGCGCAATCGCCGGGCCATCGAGGCGTGCGTTCCGCGGCTCGGGTCGGGCGAAGTGATCGCCATCTTCGGAGAGGGGATCTCCACGGACGCGCGGCACCTGCACCAGGTCCGCAAGGGGGCGATGCGGTTCGGCTACGCCGCCGAGCAGTCGGCGGGCTTCGGTCTGAACCTGGCCTGGGTCCCGATCGGCATCAACTACCCCGCCAAACAGAGCTTCCGGAGTGACGTGCTGATCCGCGTGGGGCCGCCCTTCCGCGTCAGGGATCTCCATCCCGATCCCGCGACCCACGAGTCGGAGGTTCTCGAGACCGGAACCGAGAGGCTGCAACGTGATCTGCAGGCGCTCGTGGTCAACATCGAGAAGAAGGAGCTCGTGGGTCTCATCGACCGCCTGGCGGTCGTGTGCGGCCCCCCCGAATCTCCGCTCGAGGCGCGCGTCGAAAGGCACCAGCGCGTGGCGCTGGCGGTGGAGTATTTCAACGAGGTCGCGCCGCGGCGCGTGGCCGATCTGGAAACGGCGCTGAAGCGATACGATCGAAGCCTGTCCGAGTCGGGGCTGTCCGACGAAATCGTCCGTCACCGCCACCCGTCCCTGGCGCTCTGGGTGAGCCTCAGGGGTCTCGCCGCGCACGGCATGCTTCTGCTGTTGAACGCCTACGGCTGGATCAACAGCATGGTCCCGCGCTGGACATCGTACTTTCTGGGATGGATCGGTCGCGCGATCGAGGCCACGGCCAATCGCGATGAGATGCGCCGCGCACCGCTCGTGCAGCAGGTCACCTGGTCCACCTTCGGCGGCCTGCTCGGGGCGGCGCTGGCCTTCCCCCTCCAGATCTACATCGTCTTTCGGTGGGCGGCCTCCGGGCGAAGCACGGCCGCGGGCGCCGCGGCGGCGGCGATCTACGCGGCGACGCTCCTCCCTTCGTGGCGGCTGTACGTCCGAAGGCGCGATCGGTTTCGAAGGCACCTGGTCCGGGTCCGGAGTGCTTTTCGTTTCATGCGCCACTCGCGG
>DATFVU010000168.1:0-12203 GCA_035260145.1 Candidatus Polarisedimenticolia bacterium
CACATCGAGTCGGCGCACCAGCGCCCAGACCGGCCCGCTGCTCGGCGGCACGCCGCAGCGCGTGATCATCCGCGGCCTGACCAACGTGCAGGCGCGCCCGGCCGTCCTGCGGGTCCTGATCCGCCCCGCCCGTCCCGACGACCTCGAGGAGTCGACGCTGGTCGAGCGGCGCGTCTGGGGCCGGATGGCCGCGTCGCTGAACGAGCTGCAGCGGCGTCTGTTCGCTCTGCCCGAAGCCTTCCTGCTGGCGGAGCTGCAGCGCCCCGGACAGCCGCCCCAGATCGTGGGGCTGACGAACGGACTCCTCTGGACGCGCGACTTCCCGCGATCGTATCTCGACTATGAGCGAACCCTTCCGTCCGGGTCCCACAATCCGCGCGGCGACGTTCTGTACCTCGCCTCGGTGGGCGTCGATCCGATCCTGAGGGGCCGCGGCATCGGCCTGCGGCTGGTTCAAGAGGCGACGGAGGTCGGCCGCCGGCGGCACCTGAAGCAGATCCGGCTGATCGCCAACAGCCGGGCCAGGTCGCTCTACGAGCGGGCGGGGTTCTCCGTCGCCCGGCCGCTCCCCCGCCTGTTCCGGCAGCACCGCGACCTCATGCCGCAGCCGGTCCTGATGGAGATGCCTCTCATCTGAAACGGAGCATGCCGGCGCGCACGCTGATCACCCGGTCGGAGGCGCAGACCCGTGCCCGGGGCGAGGCGCTGGCGCGATCGCTGCGACCGGGGGACGTGGTGCTCCTGGTCGGCGATCTCGGCATGGGGAAGACCGTCTTCGCGCGCGGCCTGGCGCGCGGGCTGGGGGTGGAGGAGGAGCAGGTCCGCTCCCCCTCCTTCACGCTCGTGAATCGCTACACCGGACGCCACCTCGTCTATCACATCGATCTGTACCGGATCGATCGGCCGGAGGAGCTTCAAGAGCTGGGGCTCGAGGAGATTCTCGAGGGGGACGGCGTCGCGGTGGTCGAGTGGGCCGAGCGCCTGGGACCCTACAGGCCGGCGCGCGCCATCGAGGTGCGGCTCGCCGACCGGGGCGGGAGCGTGAGAGAGATCACCATCGAGGACCGGCGCGGGTCTCCGGTCACTCCATCCGGTAGTTCGGCGCCTCTTTCGTGATCACCACGTCGTGGGCGTGGCCCTCCTTGAGGCCGGCGCTGGTGATGCGGATGAAGCGCGCCTCGCGACGCAGGGTCTCGAGATCCTTGGCCCCGCAGTACCCCATGCCGGCGCGCAGGCCCCCGACCAGTTGCGGAACGAGGGCCTGCAGCGATCCCTTGTACGGCACCATCCCCTCGATCCCCTCCGGCACGAGCTTGTCCTCTGCGGCGGCGTCCTGGAAGTACCGGTCGGCGCTGCCGCGCCGCATCGCTCCGAGCGAGCCCATGCCGCGGTAGGCCTTGAAGGTTCGACCCTGGTAGAGGATCGTCTCGCCCGGCGCCTCTTCGGTGCCGGCGAACAGGGATCCGATCATGACCGAGGACGCCCCGGCGGCCAGCGCCTTGGTGACGTCCCCGGAGAACTTGACCCCGCCGTCGGCGATGAGCGGGATGCCGTGCCGGCGCGCCGCGCGGGCGCACTGGCCGATGGCCGTGATCTGAGGAACGCCGACCCCCGTCACCACCCGCGTGGTGCAGATCGATCCCGGCCCGATACCGACCTTCACCGCGTCCACTCCCAGCTTCATGAGCTCCTCGGCCCCCTCCTCGGTCGCGACGTTGCCGGCGACGAGATCCACGCCGGTCATCGTCTTGCGCAGCTTATGCACCATGTCCAGAACGCCCGAGGTGTGCCCGTGGGCGGTGTCGACGACGATCACGTCCGCGCGCGCCTCCATCAACGCCCGGGCGCGCTCGATCTCGCCCGGGCCGACGCCGACCGCCGCGCCGACGCGCAGTCTCCCGAGCGCGTCCTTGCACGCGTGCGGGTACTTGATCATCTTCTGGATGTCCTTGACCGTGATCAGACCCTTGAGGTGGTACTCGCGATCGACGACCAGGAGCTTTTCGATCTTGTGCTTGTGAAGGATCGACTTCGCCTCCTCGAGCGTCGTCCCGACCGGCACGGTGACCAGCTCCTCCTTGGTCATCGCCGCCGCGACCGGCTGGTCGGTGCGCGTCTCGAAGCGCAGATCCCGGTTGGTCAGGATGCCCAGCAGCCGGCCGCCGCGGTCGGTGACCGGCACCCCCGAGATCTTGTACTTCTGCATCAGCTCGAGCGCCTCGGCGATCTTCTGGTCCGGCCGGATGGTGACCGGGTCGACGATCATGCCGCTCTCGGAGCGCTTCACCTTGTCGACCTCGGCGGCCTGCGCTTCGATGGACTGGTTCTTGTGCACGATCCCGATCCCCCCCAGTTGCGCCATGGCGATCGCCAGCCGGGAATCGGTGACCGTGTCCATGGCCGCCGAGACGAGCGGAATGTTCAGCCGGATGTGGCGCGTGAGAAGGGTGGCGACGTCGACACGGCTCGGCAGCACCTCCGAGCGGGCGGGCGACAGGAGCACATCATCGAAGGTGAGCGCTTCGGGTATCGGTCCGTCCAACATCGTCCTCGTGTCCTCCGGCCGCCTCCGGGCGGCCGTCCGTGTTTAGACGCGCGCTCCGTGGGCCGTCGGCCGGGCCGTGGTCCCGGAACCTTCCTCGGAGCCGTGGCACTTCTTGTATTTCTTGCCCGAGCCGCACGGGCATGGATCGTTCCGCCCCACGCGGCCCGCGGCCCGTTGTGCAGGCTGCGGCGCCTCCTTGGCCGGGGCGCTGTAGGTCAGGTCGCGCTCGCGGCGGGTGCGCATCTCCCTCTGCTGCGACACGACCGCGGCATCCATGCGCCACAGATTCATGATGATCTCGTCCTCGATGCGCTCCTTCATCAGACCGAACATCATGAAGGATTCCTTCTTGTATTCGGTCAGCGGGTCGCGCTGGCCGTATCCCCTCAGGCCGATCCCTTCCTTGAGGTGGTCCATCGCCAGCAGGTGGTCCTTCCACGCCGTGTCGATGACGTACAGCATGAGGGCGCGCTCGTGCTGACGCATCGGCTCCTCGCCCAGGGCGCGCTCCTTCTCCTCGTATCGCGTGCGCACCTGGGACCATAGCGTCTCCCGCAGCTCGATCGCGTTGATCTTCGTCCAATCGATCCCGAGCGATTGCACTTCGATGCCGAAGTAGCGCAGCAGGCCGTTGCGGAGCTCGTCCGTCTGCCAGGCCTCCGGGTCGACGTCGGCGCCGCAGGTCGAGTCGAGCAGATACCCCAGAATCTCCTCGGCCTTCTGCAGCAGATATTCCTTCTGCCCCTTTCCCTCGAGGAGCTCGCGACGCAGGCGGTAGATCTCGGTGCGCTGCTTGTTGTTGACGTCGTCGTACTCCAGGAGATGCTTGCGGATCTCGAAGTTGCGCGCCTCGACCTGTTTCTGGGCGCGCTCGATGGCGCGGGTCACCATGCGGTGCTCGATCGGAACGCCCTCCTCCATGCCGAGGCGTTTCATCAGCCCGGAGATCCGGTCCGAACCGAAGATGCGCATCAAGTCGTCTTCGAGAGACATGTAGAAGCGCGATGACCCGGGGTCGCCCTGGCGCCCGGCGCGGCCGCGCAGCTGGTTGTCGATGCGCCGCGCTTCGTGCCGCTCGGTGCCGAGGATGTGCAGGCCGCCGACGCCGACGACCTGGTCGTGCTCCGAGAGGCAGCGCGCCTGGTGACGCTCCAGCCGCTCCTTCCATTGCTCGGGCGTCACCGTCGCGGGATCGATCTCCTGCTCCGCGATCTCGCGTCGCGCCAGGAACTCCGGGTTGCCGCCGAGCAGGATGTCCGTGCCGCGGCCGGCCATGTTCGTGGCGATGGTCACGGCCTTCAGCCGCCCCGCCTGCGCCACGATTTCCGCCTCCCTCTCGTGGTACTTGGCGTTCAACACGACGTGCGGGATGCGCCGCTTCTTCAAGAGCTCGCTCAGATGCTCGGACTTCTCGATGGAGATGGTGCCGACCAGGACCGGCTGGCCCTTGGTGTGCAGCTCCTCGATCTCCTCGACGACGGCTTCGAACTTCTCGCGCTCGGTGCGGTACACGACATCCGGGTTCTCGATGCGGATGAGCGGCCGATTGGTCGGGGCGATCATGACCTCGAGGTTGTAGATCTTGTCGAACTCGACGGCCTCGGTGTCGGCCGTGCCGGTCATGCCCGCCAGCTTCTTGTACATGCGGAAGTAATTCTGGAAGGTGATCGTGGCGAGCGTCTGGTTCTCCTTCTGCACCCTCACCTTCTCCTTCGCCTCCACGGCCTGGTGCAGTCCGTCGCTCCAGCGCCGGCCGGGCATCAGGCGGCCGGTGAACTCGTCCACGATGATGACCTGCCCCTCCTTCACGACGTAGTCCACGTCACGCTTGAACAGGACGTGCGCGCGCAGCGCCTGCTGCACGGCGTGGTTCAGCTCCATTTCGGCCGGGTCGTACAGGTTCTGCACGCGCAGCTGAGTTTCGGCCCTCTCGACTCCCTCCTCGGTCAGCGCCACGGTGCGGGCCTTCTCGTCCACCGTGTAGTCCTCTTCTTTCTTCAGACGCGGGATGATGGCGTCGGACCGGGCGTAGAGCTCGGTCGACTCCTCGGAGGGGCCGGAGATGATCAGCGGCGTTCTCGCCTCGTCGATCAGGATCGAATCGACCTCGTCGACGATGCCATAGTTGTGGCCGCGCTGGACCATCGCGTCGAGGGAGTACTTCATGTTGTCGCGCAGATAGTCGAATCCGAATTCGTTGTTGGTCCCGTAGGTGACGTCGGCGGCGTACGCCTCCTTGCGGGCGGCGTCGTCCAGGTCGTGCTGGATGACGCCCACGCTGAGGCCCAGGAAGCGGTAGATCGGCCCCATCCAGGCGGCGTCGCGGCGCGCCAGATAATCGTTCACGGTGACGACGTGCACGCCCTTTCCCGTCAGGGCGTTCAGGTATGCCGCCAGGGTCGCGACCAGGGTCTTCCCCTCCCCGGTCTTCATTTCGGCGATCTTTCCCTGGTGCAGGACCATCCCGCCGATGAGCTGCACGTCGAAATGCCGCATGCCGACGGTCCTGCGGCCGGCCTCCCGGCACAGGGCGAAGGCCTCGTTGAGGACTTCGTCCAGGCCGGCGCCGCGCTCCAGGATCCCCTTCAGCTCGGAGGTCCTGGCGCGGATCTGCTCGTCGGTGAGCGCCTTGATCCTGGACTCGTGGGCGTTGATGTCGGCGACGCGTGGCTGCAGCTTGCGGAGCTCGCGCTCGTTCTTTGTCCCGACGATCTTCTTGAGGATGACGTCGATCAACATCGGGGTGTAGTTGACGACCTCCGCCCCCCTCGGGGGGCCTCGACCCTGGGAGCGAACTGTGGAGGGATCGGGTCCAGGGACCGCCGCGCCCGGCGCGGCCTTGCCGGAATCCGCTCGAGGTCCGCTTCAGCCGGCCGCCTGCACGGAACTATAGCAGAATGAGACGCGAAGTCAAAGCCGGACGGCGGGTTAGAAGGTCCTGTACTCTTCCAGGATGTACTTGATCGGGTCGACGTTACGCTGATGGACCAGGAGCTCGTAGTGCAGGTGCGGCCCGGTGCTGCGGCCGGTCGTTCCGACCGTGGCGATGACGTCGCCCCGCTTGACCCGCTGCCCGACGCGGACCCCGTAAGAGGCGAGGTGACCATAGCGAGTGATGATGCCGTAACCGTGGGAGATGAAGACCGAATTTCCGAACCCGCCGCTGGGGCCGACCTTGGTGACGATGCCGTCGGCGGGGGCGATCACCTTCGTCCCGATCGGCGCCACCAGGTCGAGGCCCTGGTGGAAGTCACGCATCCCGGTGAATGGATCGCGGCGCCAGCCGTAGCCATTGCCCAGGAGCCCGTGGACCGGATAGATGCTGGGCGTCGACGACAGGAGCAGGGCCTGCTTCTGGAACGCCAGGTCGAGGACCCGGAACGTGTCCTGGAGGACCCCCGAACGCTCCTTCAGGGTGCTGATTTCAGCCTCGATGACCGCCTGCGACGCCTTCGGCGAGAGCCCTTTCAGGTCGAAGGAGCTGCCGCCGGCGGCGAGCTGCTGGGCCTGGGGATCGTCCACTCCCGCCATCATGGCGAACTTGGTGGCCTTGTTCTCGAACTCCGCCAGGCGGGTCCTGAGGTCGGCCAGGGACTCGTCGAACTTCTCGTTGGTCTTTCGGAGCTCCTGATTCTCCAGGGTGAGCTTCTGGAGGTTGGCCGACAACTGGGTCGAGCGGAGCAGGTAGTGCGGGAACATGAGACCGGCCGTGAAGACGAGTCCCAGGAAGGAGGCGGCCGCGATCAGGAAATTCTTGGAAATCTTGATCCGCCGGAATTTCGCCGCGGCATGCGGGACGATCATGATGGTGTAGAACTTCTTGTTCATCACCATGCTCCCAGTAATCTGTCGCTGTGAAAGGCGGCCGATGCTACCATCCGAGTTCGGGCAAGTCAAGGAAACTTGGCCCGAAACTGACCGCAAAATATGGGGTTACTCTTCGGCCCCAGCGCCAGATTTTGTGTTCCTGCCTCTCCTTCCCCTGCCTTTCCAACCGATTAACTATTCTCTTCTCCCAGCCTATGATACGAAAAGAGAATTTCACATATCTACGACGAAAATCTAGTTTCCGGCCGGGCTTGCGTCAAGCTCCATAACAAGATCGTCATTTGAAGCCACCCTGTGATTCCGGCCGCCTTGCGGGGTACGCCACCATCCATTACAGTACGCGACGATGCCGACAGAGCTTCTATCGCCCGAGGAAAGGGCCGGTCAGCTCTTCTGGATCGGGTTCCGGGGCACCACGCTCGACCTCGGCGTGAAGTCGCTCCTGGAGCGGGTGCGGCCCGGCGCCGTCATCCTGTTCGCCCGGAACATCGAGAGCGCGCTCCAAGTGCGTCGGCTGAACGACGCCATCACGCGGACTCTCCGGATTCCACCTTTCATCGCGCTCGACCAGGAGGGCGGCAGGGTCAACCGACTGAAGGCGATCCTCGGACCCATCGCACCCAATCTGGCGCTCGCCGGCCGAGCCGACGCCGCCGAGGCTGTCGGGCGCCAGGCGGGCGCCATGGCGAGGGCCCTGCGGGGGCTCGGGTTCAGCGTCAACCTGGCCCCGGTCCTGGACCTGTCCGGCCCCGAGGCCTCCAACGGCATCGGTGACCGGGCCTTCGGCGAGGACCCGAACACCGTCTGCCGCCTGGCCCGCGTCTTCGTGCAGGCGCACCTGCGCTCGGGCATCATCCCGGTCGGCAAGCATTTTCCCGGGCTGGGGTCGGCCCGGGCCGACACGCATTTAGCGCTGCCGGTCATTTCCAAATCCCGCCGGCAGCTGAACCGCGAGGACCTCATCCCCTACCGGCGGCTCGGCCGCTCGTTGCCGATGATCATGGCGGGCCATGCCTCGTACCCCGTGCTGCAGAAGGCGCCCGGGCCGGCCACGCTGTCGCGCCCGGTCATCGAGGGACTCCTGAGACGCGATCTGGGCTACCGGGGACTGATCATCACGGACGACCTCGAGATGGGAGCGGTCGAGCAGGAGCAGGGCCCGACGTCCCAGGCGCTGGCAGCGCTGGCCGCGGGCAACGACGGGCTCATGTTCTGCGCCTCGCGCGAGAAGATCCTCGAGGCCTATGACGGGGTTCTGCGAGCCTTGCGGCAGGGGGAGCTCGACGACAGGCGCATCGCGCGTTCGCTCAGGAAGATCAGGTTGCTGAAAGAGCGCTTCCTGGGGCCGAGGCACCGTACGCGGTTCTCGCGGGAGGCCCTGCAGCGCTCGCGCCGCGTCCTGGCCGCGCTGGGAGCGGGGGACGTGACGGGGCCCGATCCGACCGCGCGAATCTGAAGCGGGCCGGCGCGGACGTCCCTGCGCCTACTCGAGGCTCCGATCGGTCAGCCTCTTGAAGATATCGAGATAGCGCTTCTGCGTTCCCTCCACGATCTCGTCCGGCAGCCGTGGCGCCGGCGGGTTCTTGTCCCAACCGATCGACTCGAGGTAGTCGCGCACGTATTGCTTGTCCAGTGACGGCTGCGCCCGGCCCGGCCGGTAGGTGTCCTTCGGCCAGAAGCGGGACGAATCGGGGGTCAGCACCTCATCGGCGAGAACCAGGGTGTCGCCGTCGCGCCCGAATTCGAACTTGGTGTCCGCGATGATGATGCCCCGGGTCTCCGCATACTCGCAGGCGGTCTTGTAGATCGCGAGGCTCACATCGCGCACCTGTTCCGCGGTCTTGCGTCCGACCAGATCCACCACGGTGGCGAACGGGATGTTTTCGTCGTGTCCGGTCACCGCCTTGGTGGAGGGCGTGAAGATCGGCTCGGGAAGGCGCGACGAATCCTCGAGCCCGGCCGGCAGCTTGACGCCGCACACGGCGCCCGTCTTCTTGTATTCCTTGAAGCCCGACCCGGCGAGGTACCCGCGCACCACGCACTCGACCGGCAGCATGTCGAGCCGGGTTACCACGACCGAGCGTCCCCTGAGGATTTCCGAATGTTTGCGGAGGGGCTCGGGAAAGCGCTCCACGCGATGCTGCTTCACGTGGTTGCGGACCATCGCGGCGGTTCTCTCGAACCAGAAGAGCGAGATCTGGTTCAACACCTTCCCCTTGTCCGGAATGCCGTTGGGAAGGATGTGGTCGAACGCCGAGATCCGATCCGTCGAGACGATCAGCAGGGCGTCGCCCAGGTCATAGTTGTCCCGGACCTTTCCGCGTCCCAGGAGCTTGAGGCCAGGGAAATCGGTCTGCATGAGGGGGGCCATCGGCGTCGGGTTCCTCCGTGTGTGTGAGATGTCGCCGTCGAGGACGCGAATGCTAAGTCGCCGCTCGCCGCTCTGTCAAATGCTGCGGCGGCACAAGCGTCCGCTATTACGCTCATTTGACCTCGGCACGGAAGAGGTCTATAAGTGGCCGTAGACAAGCTGTCTCACCCGCGCGTGCCCTTATCGCGCGAGCGGGCGCGTGTCTCCGGCGCCTGGGAGGTTCCGATGACCCCCAACCGCCCTGCGTTGCTCGTGGCGGGAATTGCGCTCCCGTTTGCCGTTCTGCTGTTTTCCGTGCCGGCCCAGGCCGCCCCGTTGACGGCCGTGATCTCGGGCGTGGTCGCCGACTCCGGCGGGGCGCCCATCCCCGGAGCCGGAGTGATTCTCACCGCGGAAGGGTTCGGCTCCTCCCGCCTGACCACCGACTCCCACGGGCGATATCGCTTTCCGGGTCTCGCACCGCTTCATCTCTGTTCGGTGGCCGCCGAGCGATCCGGCTTCCGGTCGGTCACCTACGCGGGGATCTTCACGGAGGCTGGGCGCACGCGGTCCGTCAACTTCCGCCTGAAGCGGCCCGGCGAGCGGGATATCGTGATCGTGGTCTCCCGCGACCCCTTCCCCTACGAGGATTTCGTGCGCGGCTTCACGGGTCACGTCGGAGCGCCGACGCGCGTCGTCGACCTCGATCGCGAGGCCGATCCCGCCGAGGCGGTCCGCCGCATCCGCGCCGAGCGCCCGAATCTCATCGTCGGGGCCGGCCTGCGCGCCGCCCATCAGATCCGCAGGGAGGCGCCCGATGTCCCGGCGATCCTCACGCTGGTCACCGATCCGCGCCGTCACGACCTGCTCACTCAAAGCCTCGGTATCCTCATGATCCAGCCGGACGCTGACCGGCTGTTCGGGCGCGTCGCCGAGGTCTTGCCGGGGCTCAAGCGCATAGGGATGGTCTACCAGGCCGACGCGGGTTCGCTCCTGGCGCGCGATCTGCGCGACGCCGCGGAGCGGCGGGGGCTCTGGGTCGAATTCGGCCTGTGCCGATCCGACCGGGATCTCCGACCCGCTCTCGACGCCATGCGCGGCCGGATCGACGGACTCGTCGTGCCGAACGACGATCTGACCTCCACCCCGCGCGCCCAGGACATCATCACCGGCTGGGCTCTCAAGAACAACGTGCCACTCGCGGTGTCCACCCCCGAGTGGGTGCAGCACGGCGCCCTCCTCTCCTACGGGGCTTCCTACGCTCGCCTCGGCGAGGAGACCTCGAGCCTGGCCGCGCAGGTGCTCGAGGGAGCCATGCAGCCCGCCGACCTCAGCATGCGGCGATCCAGGGAGTTCGAGCTGACGGTCAACAGCGCCACCGCCGCGCGGATCGGGGTGGAGATTCCGACCGGACTCAAGGTGGATGCGGTCTATTGACGCGGGGACCCCTGCGGCCGCCTCAGCGCAGGGGACGGACCTCGCGCACCCCTTCGATCTTCCAGAGCTCGCCCAGAAACTTCTTGTGATGCGGGTGCGCGTCGCAGTACGGCACCGTCAGGACGATGTGATCGCCCGCGTGCTTCAGGTTGAATGATTCGAGCGGTCGGCCCAGCGTGCGCAGCGCCCGCTCGATCTCGCGACGCGTCCGGCCGTTGTCATCGTCGAAGGCGATCTCCAGATCGTTGAAGATGCAGCGCCGGAACATCCTCCGCTCCACCAGCCCCAGACCCACCAGGACCAGCAGGACGAGACCGGTCGTGATCACGCCGATGATGCTGTACCCCGCGCCGATCGTCATGCCGACCGCGGAGACGACCCAGATCATCGCGGCCGACGTGAGCCCGGTGATGCGGCCGCGCGACTGGATGATCGTGCCCGCGCCGAGAAACCCGATCCCGGCGACGACCTGAGCGGCGATGCGGCCGGGATCGGCCGGACGGCCGATGGCGACCACCATGGCCACCTGGGCGGACAGCCACATGAACAGCATCGAGCCGAGGCAGATCAGGATGTTCGTGCGGAAGCCGGCGGGCTTGCTCTTCATTTCGCGCTCGACGCCGATGAGACCGCCGCAGGCGATCGCCAGGAGCGCCTTGGGAAGAAAATCGACCACCAGAGGCCGCATGGTCTGCCACGATTCGAGCACGCCCGTTCACCCCTCCGGTCCGTCGCGTTCCGTCCAAGTATAATTAACTCCTTTTTCAGAGGGATGCAATGAGACCGATGCGGACCTCGGCGTTGGTGATCTTCGTGCTCCTGTGCTTCACGGCGACGTCGAGCGCGCCGCCGCAGGCGGCCCAGGACGGCTACGCGGCGGTGGCACGCGCGGTCATGCCGGCCGTCGTGAACATCTCGTCTCTCAAGGTCATCCGCACTTACGAGTACTCGCCGTTTCTCGTCGATCCGTTCTTCAGGGATTTCTTCGGCCAGGATTTCCCCGGCCTCGTGGTGCCGCGCGAGCAGCGCGAGATGAGCCTCGGGTCCGGCGTCATCGTCGACGATCGCGGGACGATCCTGACCAACTTCCACGTCGTCGAGCAGGCGCAGGAGGTCAAGGCGTCGCTGGGCGACGGCCGCGAGGTGCACGCCCGGCTGCTGGGCGCCGACCGGCGTACGGACCTCGCCGTGCTGAGGGTGGAGGAGGCGTCGCTGCCTCACGTGCCGCTGGGCGACTCGGAAAAGATGGAGGTGGGAGACGTCGTCCTGGCGATCGGCAACCCGTTCGGGCTCGGCGAGACGGTCACCATGGGCATCATCAGTGCCATGGGCCGGGGCAGCCTGGGGCTCGCCGACTACGAGGACTTCATCCAGACGGACGCCGCCATCAACCCGGGGAACTCCGGCGGCGCCCTGGTGAACACGCACGGCCAGGTGATCGGGATCAACACCGCGATCTACTCGCGCTCGGGCGGCTACCAGGGGATCGGGTTCGCCATTCCCTCCAACATGGCGCGCGACGTGCTCGAGAGCATCATCAAGAACGGCCGGGTCGTGCGCGGCTACGCCGGCTTCGTCATCCAGAACCTGACTCCCGAGCTGGCGCGCGCCTTCGAGCTCGATGAGGCGCGCGGCGCCGTCGTGTCCGGGGTCGACCCGCAGGGACCCGCGGCGCGGGCGGGACTGAAGCGCGGCGACGTGATCGTGTCCGTCGGCGGCCGCCCCGTCGCCTCGGACAACGAGGTGCGTACCCAGCTGTCGCGTCTCAAGCCGGGCGATCGGGCGAGCCTCGGGATCGCGCGCTCCGGCGAACGGCGGGAGGTGATTCTGGTCCTGTCCGAGCCTCCGGCGGGCCGTCCGGACCGCCCGCGCTAGGAGTGTGTCCGAGTCATATCGTAGGTCGCGTTCATGGCGCCGCGGGCTCGGATGCGAGGCGCCGCGACGACGGCGATGCGGGACATCGCAGAGGAGCGGCAACGACGCAGGCGGCCCCACACCGCCACGAACCCGCAGGGCACAGGGGGGCTGCGGCCCATAGGCGGC
>DATFVU010000169.1:0-3123 GCA_035260145.1 Candidatus Polarisedimenticolia bacterium
TCGACGTCCCGGCCCTGGTCGTGAACGCCGACGGTCCGTTGCCGCAAGATCAGAAGCACCAGATCAAGCTGTACGGCAACTATCAGGTCACTCCCGAGTTCGACCTCGGGCTGGCCCTGCGCTACGCCAGCGGCGCGCCGTACAGCGCCACCACCGACCCGACGGGTGGGTCGACGCCGTTCTTCGGGCCGCTGTTCCTGCTGCAGCGCGGCAGCGCCGGCCGGCTGCCGTCGAGCGAGACGGTGGACCTGTCGCTGACCTATCACATCAAGGACGAGGGGAAGCTGACGATGTCGCTCTCCCTCGACGTGTTCAACCTCCTCAACTCGCAGAAGCCGGTCGCGGTCGACGAGCAGTTCCTGGCGACGGGTCTCTGGTCGGGGGTGTTCCCGGACGGCTACGGCGGCGTCGTCTTTTCGCCGATCGACGGCAGCCGGATCGGCCGCGGCGAGCCGCTGGTCGAGTACGTCGACACGGTGTTCGGCGACGGCAACGGGGCGCTCGATCGCAAGGAGTGGAACGCCTGGGCCCACTCGTTCGAGGGGAGATTCACCTCGGTCGACGAGCTGTACCGCTTCGTGAAGACCGAGCAGGTGACTCTCACCAAGAACGGCGAGACGTTCCAGGCCCCGGCGTATCCGGGATTCACCGAATGCCCGGACACCCTCGACGAGGCCCTTTCCACCGGCTGCACGGGGCTCAACCCGGGGTTTGGCGAAGCGCGCCTCCTGGAGGCGCCGCGCAGCCTCCGGCTGGGGCTGCGCCTCAACTTCTGAGTGGCGCGATGCGCTCCACGTCGCCCCCCGCCGCGCTCCGTGCCCGCATCGTCAAATCTGTCGCGATCCTCGTCCTTGCGGGTGGAGCGTCGGGCGCCGCCGGGCCCGTCCCTTCAGCGGCCGGCTCCGACGCGCCCCTGCTGCGGGTCGACCGCTTCTCCGACGCCGCCGCGACTCTCTTGAAACGCAGCCGCGTTCCCGGACTCCCCGGCCCGGGGGAGCCGATCCATCTGGACGATCCCCCCTTCCTCGTCGATCTGACCGGTCCCGGCGGCGACAAGGAGCGCTGCTACGACCTGGACGTCAGGCCGGCCACGCCCGCCCGTCTGTACGTCTTCTACGACCGCGTCGGCAACTACGTCCTGGGGCAATGGCCGGTCGTGGATGTGGCGCCGGGGGATCCCGGGTACACCGACATCTGGGACGTATGGAAGGTCACCGTGCCCGATCGCTTCGAGGAGACCAACTGGATCCGCGACCTGGCGACCGTCGAGCGTCTCCTCAAGGATCGCGACTCGGCCTACGCGGCGGCGCGCAGCGGCGCCCTGGTGAACGGACCGATCGTTCCGGAAGGGAGCAGCGCCGACAAGAAGGCTGACCGCAGGGAGGGCGCGGCGGTCCTGAGATACCTGTGGTACAAGGGGAAGCGCGCTCCCTATCTCTATTTCGAGCAGAGTCTGCGTCCCGACGGTGAGCGCGCACCGACGTCGACTCTGATCTTCGATTCCCCCGCGGCCGGTAAGTCTCCGAAAGATCCCCTCGCAATACCGCTCGGGGCTGGCCTTCGCCTGCGCGTGGAGGCCGTGCCCGGGCAGCCGGCCTACTCGCCGCTGCACGGGATGCGGGACGGCAAGGGACGCCCTCTTCTCGAGGGGACCCTCAACTGTCCGATCGTCGGCCCCTGATTCCGTCCGCCGGACTCAGAAGATCCACTGCAGCTGGGTGATCAGGAGCTTGTTCTTGTCGTCCTCCAGGACAGGTGAAAAGGCCTCCGGGTTGGGGAAGCCCACCACCAGGGGGATGGACGAGTCCCCCCGCTGGACGGCGAGACCGCTGCTGCCCGGGGCGTTGACCTCGAGGGTGAGGGCGGTCAGGCTCGTTGTCCAGCGCAGGGCGTGCTTCCGGAAAAACGCCGTGTAAGCCATCGACGCCTCCTTCTGCCTGTCGCGCTCGAATTCACGGTCCGGATCGACAATCGAGTAGCGGCCGGAGATTTCGTGCCGGCCACCGAACAGCATCCCGGCCTGCACGTTGAAACCCTGCTGGTCGCAGGTCGATAGTCCCGCCTGGAAGGCGCCGAAGCAGATCTCCTGCATGCGCGGCTGGATCGAATCGTCCAGCCGGATCTTTCCCTGGAAGTACTCGGCGAGGAGATTCACCTTCGGCCAGAAGAACTCCAGATCGGCCGACAGACGATTGTCTTCAATGTCCCCGAGGAGCGACAGCGGGTCGCTTGTCTGCGTCGTGCGGCGGGCGCTCTTGTACCAGGAGACCCCACCCTGGGCGTGGAACTTATCCGGGTTGTCAACGACCGATTCAACGTAGAGATACGGGCCGCCATTCGTTCCGGTCAGGCGGAAGGCGTAGGCCAGGGTGTCGTCGGTGTTCTGCCCCTGCGCCAGACCGGTGCCGTTGAACACGCCGATCTGGTAGCCGATCTTCTTCTGCGGCGTGGCGCCGTGCACCATGAAGCCACGGTCCCGTCCGGGGGCGAAGAAGAGAGAGGCGATCGACCGCTCCGGCATCTGCAGGCGGACGTCGGAGACGAGCTCCTGCCGCCCGACCGGGACCTTGAACTGCCCGCCCCTGAATCCGGCCAGGTCGTTCGGCACGGCGTCGATGTAGAAGTCCACCAGTTTGAGCGTCCTCTCGTCCTGGCTTTCCGACCCGGACCGGATCAGGACGGCGGGCGTGGTCGGATTGGTGTTCGTGTCGATCGGCGGAATGAAAACCTCGCGAAGGCCCTCGTCGTTGGCGACCAGATTCGTCTCCAGCTTGTACGCCAGCCACGGCTTGAAGGCCGTCCCCTGCAGATACAGACGCAGCAGCTTGATGCTGAAGCTCTTCTCAATCTGTCCGATGTTCTCGACGGGGATCGGTGGGGCTGTGTCGGTGCGATCGGTGCGCCGGAACTGGTCGCGGTCGAAGACCCGGAAGCGAATCTGCCCGGCAAACCCCAGCTGCAGGGTGTTGACGCCGTCGGCCGACCGGAAGTTGACGCCATTCCCTTCGCCGAGCGGCTCCGGGGGGGAGACCGGCGTAGATGGCCCGGGGGCCGGCGACGGTTCCGGGGTCGGCGTTGGGGTTGGGGCTGGCGCCGGCGCGCGAGGAGCGGCAGCCGGCGGGA
>DATFVU010000170.1:0-3407 GCA_035260145.1 Candidatus Polarisedimenticolia bacterium
CAGGATCATGACGAAATTCAGGGCCGCGGCGAGCACGTGCAGGAAGGGTAGGGCGAGGTACTCCATGATCTCCTGGCCCTTGGCGTGCAGCCAGTCGGTCTCGCGCTTGAAATCGTCGATCAGCTCGCGCCAGGCGCTCACCGGCTCGGGCCGGGGCGCCGGCGCGACCGCGCCGTCTGTCTGCGGCAGCGGCTGTCGCGAGATGAAGGCGAGAAGTGGCGGCATTCCGTACTGGCCGAACAGGAACCAGGTCATGCCGCGGATGCCGAGCCATCCGAACGTGGCCACCGACAGCGTGAACCCGATGCCCAGACGGAAGCGCTCGCCGGTCTGCTGGGCGATCCACGGCGTGATCGCGTCCACCAGCTCGCGGTAAAGGAACATCACCTCGAAGAACATCACGAACAGCTCGACGAGAACCATCTGGATGATCAGCTTGAATTCCCGCTTCCTGAAACTGTCCAGGAGGGCCTGGATGCAGGCGAAGCTGCCCAGGATCAAAAGGAGCAGGAATAAGTAAAGGACCGGCCCCGCGAAGCGCGGCGCCTCCATCCCGACCAGGTCGGCCAGGACCTCCGACACCGTGGGGAACAGGGTGTACGTGAAGATGGTGGCCTCGAGCAGGGACCAGAACAGGAGCATGAAGAAGGCGATCCAGGGCACGCCCGGCTGGAAGTAGCTTCGGGAGAGCCTGCCGGTGAACGTGAAGGGAGCGACGAAGATCTGCCGCAGCGCCTCCATCGCCAGGCGCAGGGCCAGGCGGGCCAGCGTCAGGCACCACCCGACCGCGACGACGCACAGGCGGAACAGGCCGATCCAGTAGAACCAGACCGCCCTCGCCGCATCCCACCAGCTCAGAACCATCATCCCCATGAACTTCACGCGCGCCGGGCGGAAGAGAATCGTGTAGAGCGACAGCTGGGTGCACCAGATCGCCGCGACGAACAGAAGCACCGGAAGAAGAAGGAAGACGATCTTGCCCGTCGCCGACCATCCGGACGACGAATCGAGAAAGAACCCCAGGAACCACTTCTGCAATCCCACGATCCAGGACAAGGGCGCCAGCAGCATGTTGAAGACCGACTGCAAGAGGTTGGCGTCCGCGGTGACGATACGGTTCGGCATCGGCCCCTCCCCCTATCCATTCAAAGATGACACGATCCCTTATGAGCAGAAGGTAGTCTCCTCGGGGACAGAGTCAAGCGGACCGAATCGGGGGTTACATTGCTGAACTCGGCGCCCGCGTCAGCGCCGAACCGCGGCCAGAAGCCGGCGCAACGGCCCGAGGACCGCGCGCCGGCTGTCGCGCTCGGTCACGCGATAGAGGCGCAGCACCTCACGCCCGAGCTTCGACAGGGACGCCCCGCCTCCGCGCCATCGCGAAGTGATCACGAGGGGACGGACGAAGCAGCGATTCATCGTGTCGACGAGGACCCAGGCCCTGCGGTAGGACATGCCCAGGGCGCGCGCGGCTGCGGAGATCGACCCGAGCCGGCCGATCGCCTCCAGCAGGTCGGCCTTGCCGGGGCCGAGCGCGATGTCCCGGCCGCGGGCGATCCTCCAGCGCGCGCGGGCCTTCCACGCCCCCTCCGCCGCCACCGGACCGCGCGTCTTCCTAATGTATTTCATCGGATATAATGCCTCTCGACCCTGGCGGCCAGTCTACCTTCTCTCTGGAGGTGCGCGTGCGATTTTCGTCGAACGCTGCGGTGACGCTGCTCATGATCTCCACGATGGCGTTTCCCGGATGGTGCTCCGGCGGGGAGCCCCGGCCGGTCGAGGTCAACCTCTACGCGGCCGCGAGCCTGCGCGATGTCCTTCAGGATTTGTCCCCGCTCTGCGAATCGGCGCTCGGAGTCCGGGTCGTCTTCAACATGGGGGCCTCGAACGATCTGGCGCGGCAAATCATGGCGGCGTCCGGTGCCGACATCTTCTTCTCCGCCGACGAGGCCTGGATGGACAAGGTGGCCCAGGCGGGGCTGATCGACTCCGCCTCCCGCCGCGCGCTTCTGTCAAACCGTCTCGTGGTGGTCGGCCGCGCCGACGCCACGCTGGCGATCGCGCGGGCCGAGGACCTGCGGTCGGCCGGTGTGCGGCGCATCGCCCTGGCGAATCCCGAGGCGGTGCCCGCCGGAAAATACGCCAGGGCCTGGCTCGAGAAGGCCGGCGTCTGGGAATCGATCCGCGATCGCATCGCGCCGTCTCTCGACGTGCGCGCCGCCCTGGCGGCGGTCGAGAGCGGGGCGGTGGACGTAGGCGTCGTGTACAGGACCGATGCGGAGATCTCTAAGAAGGTGCGGGTGCTCTACGAGGTGCCCGAGGACCAGGGCCCGCGCGTGGTGTACGTTATTGCCGCCATCAGCGGACGATCCCATCTGGACACCGCGCGGCGCGTCGTGGCCTGGCTCGAGGGGCCCGAAGCCGCCCGGGCCTTCGAGAAGCGCGGCTTCATCGTGATGGCCGCACCCCAGGCACCGCACGCGTGAATCCCGGTCCGCTGATCCCGCTGCTCGTCAGCCTCAAGGTCGCCGCCATGGCGACGGCGCTCATTCTCCCGCCCGGCATCTACCTGGGCTGGCTCCTGGCGCGGCGGGAGATCCCGGGCAAGACCGTCGTGGAGACGTTGACCGCGCTGCCGCTCATTCTCCCCCCGACCGCGATCGGCTACCTGCTGCTCCAGCTCCTGGCCCGCGATGGTCCGTTGGGAGAAAAGAGCACGGGGCTCGACCTGGGGCTCCTCCTCACCTGGAAGGGGGCGGCGGTGGCCTCGGCGATCATGGCGCTGCCCCTGGTGGCGCGCACGGCGCGCGCGGCGTTCGAGAGGGTGGACCCGCGCCTCGAGGGGGTGGCGAGGACCCTCGGGATGGGACCGTGGCGCACGTTTCTTTCCGTCACCGTCCCGCTCGCCAGGCCGGGCCTCCTGGCGGCGGCCATCCTCGGGTTCGGCCGGGCGCTCGGCGAGTTCGGCGCGACCATCATCGTGGCGGGCAACATCCCGGGCCGGACTCAGACGCTGGCGCTGGCGATCTTCACCGAGATGCAGCTCGGCCATGACCGGGAGGCCATGGTCCTGGTCGGGATCACCGTCCTTTTGGCATTCGTCGCGATCGGGATCGTCGAATCGCTGATGCGCGGGAACCGGCGCCCCACGTGAAATCCGGACTGACCATCGACCTGACGCTGCCGCTCGACCGGTTCACCCTGGCGGTGCGCTGGGAGTCGGAGGCCGCCTTCCTGGGGATTTTCGGCCACTCCGGCGCCGGGAAGACCACGGTCCTGGAGGCGATTGCCGGCCTGCGCCGCGGCGTGTCCGGAGTGGTGCGCGTCGCGGGCCGGACCTGCCTCGATACGGCCGCGGGCGTGAACCTCCCGCCGGAGAGGCGCGGCATCGGCTACGTTCCCCAGGA
>DATFVU010000171.1:0-7460 GCA_035260145.1 Candidatus Polarisedimenticolia bacterium
CGCCGCGCTCAATTTCGGAGAGAATCGACTTGCTGATACCCACCTCCGCCGCGACGTCGATCAAGGTCCGTCGTGATGCCTGTCGAAGCAGGCGCATCGCTTTCACGACGGAAATTTTCCGACGGGTTTGGCGGACGCGCAATCAGAACCGGTTTCTGTTAGGGAGTCTTAAGAGAGAATCTGCGGCGGAGCGTGGGGCGCTTGGCCACGGGCATTCGGCTGGCTGCTTCCTTCGACAATCTGAACGGCTTGAGGGCCCGAGAAATGGTCGCGGGCGACCTACCCAAGCTCACGGCGATATCGAGGCCTTGCTTTCGGTCGCGCTCCTGCTTCATCGCGTATGCAGCCGCCCCCAATCTCTCGCGTTCGATTCTCTCGCGGGCTTCGTGCCACTTTGTCCAGGCCGATCCGCACATACTCATGAATGCTTTCCGACTGATGCGAGTTGGCGATGGCAGGCGCAGGGTCCAATATCCGAGGGCTTCTGTATCCTCGATCATCTTCTGGAGCGGGTGCCTTCCGTCTGGGTCGAATATGTACCGGAACCACGTGCTGGACGGGAGTAGATCATGAGGGCGGCCCTTCCTGGACTTTCTATGCTTGGCCACGTCCGCCCTCCTGTTGGGGGTCCCGAGAGGGAAAGCGGCGGCCCTGGGCGTCAGGAGCGCCCCCCTCGGCCGAGAGTGGGCCGCCGATGGAATCTTACCTTGAATCTGGTACCAGTCCTGGCACCGGTTCCCTGCAAGATCGAACGTGATCGGACGTGTCCAGGAAAGCGCTAAGTCATTAAAACGCTTGATGGGCGCGGTGTCCAGGCGACGATGTCAGGCTTAAAAGGCACATGCTCTACCGCCTGAGCTAACGGCCCAACCTCGCCGAAGTATACGCCAGATGAACGGTGCGTCGGCCGCGACGCACGCGCGCGCGCCGGAGATCGCTCGGCAGCCTGTAGTATCATGCCGGCAGAATCTCCCGCGTTTGTTTCACGGAGAGCGACGATGTCCGAGAGGCTGACCCGCGGCGAAACCCGCCTGGAGACGACCCTTGCGAGCTCCTCCTACTGCGACCCGTCGGTGCTGGAGCGCGAGTGGGAGCGCGTCTTCTACCGCTCCTGGCTGTGCGCCGGTCGCGAGGAACGGCTCGGCGAGCCGGGAGATTTCCTGACGCTTTCGGTCGGACGGGAGAGCGTCCTGGTCCTGCGCGACCGGGACGGTCGGCTGCGCGGCTTCTACAACGTCTGCCGGCACCGCGGCTCGCGCCTCTGCGGCGCGGAGGAAGGGCGTCTGAAGGGAAGCCTGACCTGCCCGTACCACGCCTGGACCTACGCCCTCGATGGCCGGCTGATCGGGACGCCGCATCTCTGGCAGCACGAGCTGGACCGCGGGGAGTTCTCTCTCCATACGGTCGCCGTCGACACCTGGGGAGGATTCCTGTTCATCAATCTCGAGGGTGAGAGCGCCAGGCCGCTCGCCCAGCACCTGGGCCCGATTCCCGAGCGCGACAGGCGCTATCCCCTGGCCGAGATGCGCGTCGGGGCGCGCGCCGTTCACGAGGTCGCCTGCAACTGGAAGATTCTGGTCGAGAATTACATGGAGTGCTACCACTGTCCGGGCGTCCATCCCGAGCTGTGCGATCTCGTCCCGCTGTATCGCAAGGGGATCGTGGACTCCGCGGGGACCGATGTCATCGCCTACTTCCGCGAGGGGGCCTGCACGTTCACGCTGAACGGCACGACCGGGCGTCCGTTTCTCTCCGGGCTCAGCGACGAAGAGAAGCGGATGTACAACGGCGAGATGATCTACCCGACTCTGATGCTCAACCTGTTCCCCGATTACGCCCAGTACCGCGCCCTGAGCCCGCTCGGACCGGACAGGACCCGCGTCGTCACCGAGTGGTTGTTCGAGCGCTCCACCATGGAACGGCCCGATTTCGATCCGAAGGACGCCGTCGAATTCATCAACCTGATCGCCCGGCAGGACTGGGACGTCTGCGAGCGGGTGCAGCAGGGGGTCTCCTCGCGCTCGCATTCCCACGGCATCTACGTCCCGCAGGAGACCGGCGCCCTCGACTTCAAGGCGTGGTACCTGAATCGACTCGGGGCGTGACGCCGGCGCGGCCGCGTCGCGACCACGACAGCGCCAGATAGGCCAGAGGGCCGCTGGCGAGCCCCAGGAGACCGAGCCAGGCCATTTGCCGCGCTCCGATCGGCACCCCCACCCAGCAGATCAGGAACGGCCCCGCGCAGATCAGAATCGCCCCGGCCCAGCCTCCCGGGACCGTGAAGCGGCGCGGCAGATCGGGCCGCGTCTTCCGCAGGCGCAGGAACGAGAGGTACAGAAGGGTGTAGATCCCCATGTTGAGCCACTGGTTCCAGACGACGATGTTGAGGAAGCGGTCGAAGAGCAGCGCGATGAGCGTGTAGGCCGCGCCGTCGAACAGGAGCGAGATCCAGGGCGCGCCGTAGCGGCGGCCGATCCGCGCGAACGCGGCGGGGAACCTGCCTTCGGTCGCCAGCACCATGGGAACCCGCGTGTTCACCATCAGGGCGGCGTGGAACAGCGACACGTTGCTGATGAGGGCTCCAAGGGCGATCCAGGTGCCCAGCCATTCTCCGCCCACCTGGTATCCCAGCGTGGCGAAGTGATGGTCCTCCCACGCCGCGTAATTCGGATCGACGGCCGATCCGACCACGACGGGCAGGAGATATCCGAGAAAGACGCAGGGGAGCGCCAGGAGGTACGCGCGGCCGTAGGTGCGGGTGGGATTCTCCACCTCGCCGGCCACGATCGAGACCGAGTCGATCGTGTTGTAGCACCACATCCCCAGCATCAGCGCCACACCCAGCGCCTCAATCGTACCCTTCCCTTCGGCGACCAGAGGCGTCAGGGCGTGCGCGCTGAGCCGGGGCGCGCCGAGCGCCACGAAGAAGACGAATGGGACCAGGATGAACAGCGTGAACCCGATGGCCACGCGGCCGCCCGTCTTGAGGCCGCGCAGATTGATGGCGACGAACAGCCAGACGAGGGCGACGCGCAGCAGGCGCTCCTCCCAGAACGGCAGCTGCGGCCACCAGTACTTCAGGTACTGACTGAACAGGATCGGGTAGATGGCGGTGTCGGCCAGCATCTTGATCCAGTACCAGAACGCCGCCTGGAAGCCCCAGAACCCGCCGAAGGCCATCTCCACCCATCGAAAGAATCCCCCCTCCTCCGGGACGGCGCTCGACAGCTCGGTCGCCACTAGGGCGTGCGACAGTCCCCAGAAGAGCAGACCGACGACGAGCATGAGCGCGGCGGCCCCCGGGCCGCCGTCCCGCACCATCGTCTCGAGGCCGAACGGTCCCGATGAGATGAAGATGAAGATCGTCCCGGCCAGAGACAGGACGCCCAGGCCGCGGCGAAGATGCTGCTGCGCTTGACCGTTCAGGACGATCTCCTCAGGCGATGCCGGTCTCGGGCGCCCGGGTCTCAGGAGGCGCGGCGACGAATCATCTCGAGGGTCGCGGATTCGCCGCCATGAAAAAAGGGGCCCTTGCGGGCCCCTTATAAACCAACTTCAAGAACGCTGTCTTGCCTACGGGCAGGTGAGCGGCGAGATGCGCGTGTTGTTGTTCGCCCCCTTGCCGAGCGCCGGCTTGGAGCCGGCCACGGGACTGCTGTGGCCGACGAGGTAGTAGACCATCGTATTGACCGCCGGCTGGGGCCCGGCCACCCCCGGGATCGGGACCAAGATATCGGTGCCGATCGGAAGAACCTGCGCCACGTTGCACTGCAGGGTCGCCAGGCTCGCCAGAGCGATGTCGGGAACCAGCGGCGTGGCGGTGGATCCGTCGTCGGCCTGGGAGCCCCTGAACACGTCGTAGCCGGCCATGGTCACCGGCTGCGGGCGTGAGGGGAATCGCAGCGTCGTGTCGCCCGTCAGCCGATCGTACGAGACGCTGAGGGCGATATCGGAGCCGTCGCCCGTATAGACCTTGGCCGAGGTCGTGGCGCCGGTCGTCGTGACGCAGGCCGGATTGCTGGTGCAGCGGGCCATGAGCTGGTAGGTCGCGTCGGCCGTCGGATAGTCCGTCAGGCTGGGCGCCGCTGAGAAGTCCTGGGCGACGGAGCCGTTCTTCAGGAAGCGGAACTGCACCTCCCCGTCCGCGCAGCCTCCCGGATTCGTCGTGCCCGCCGACGACAGGAGGACGCTCTCGCCCCTCTCGACCAGTCCGTTGTTATTCGCATCCGTCGACGTGAGGGTGACGACGAACCCCTTGTCGTTCAGCGTCGAATCGCACTTGGCGGCGGCCGTCGCCGGGCAGGTCGACGCGGGAGGCGCGGCCGGGTCCGGCACGACCGAGATCTGGGTGGTGATCGCTCCGGTCACCTTGATGTCGTCCACCCACCACCCGTCGTCGTTCAGGCTGTCGTTCCAGCAGGTCCCCGAGGCGCAGCCGTAGGTCTGGTAGTCCTGCGATGGTCCGACGTTGTCGAACTCCCACCCCTGCGCGATCCAGCGGATCTGGATGCGCGCGCCGACGAGAGTCGCGAGATTGAACTTGGAGTTCACCCAGGTTGCGCCGCTGGACGGCGACAAGCCTCCCGTCGCACCGGGACCCGGGCAACTGAGGGTTCCCGATGAGCCCCACGCGTTCCCGCAGTGCGACCAGACGCCCTGCGGATAGCACATGGTCTCGTGCACCCCCCTGGGGGCGGGCGGAGCCGAGCCGGTGTCCGCAGGCGTCAGGTTGCAGTACGACACGTTGCTGTAGAAGCTCCAGACGTAGGGGTGGTGATCATAGACGTTCTCGAACGGAACCAGCTTGTCCCAGGGTCCCCAGTCGTCGCCCGTAATCGGAGTCGGGTCGTTGTTCCGGTCGACGCGCACCTGGACGTCACCGTAGTCGACGGCCGATCCCGGGGGCATGTTCGTCTGGCTGTTATCCATCATGTCCGCAATGTGGTAGAAGGACAGGATCAGGTCACCCGTCAGCGGGATCGGCGTCAGGTTGATCGGATTCGTGGTGAAGGCCGCCAGCGATCGGAACGACGTGCTGTCCGACTGCCTGCGCGTGGAATCCGTGTGCCGGCCCCAGTGCAGCGAGTTGGGGGCGGAGAAGGCCATCTCGCCCCCCGTCGGGGTCTGCGAGAACGCGGCGGTGGTCCCTGCCGCGACGTGCGGCGGGGGGCACGTGCCCGCGGGACAGTGGATGTGCCAGTCCATGTCGTTGTCGGCCTGGACGCTGCAGTTGTTGTCGCTGGGCGGCACGATGTATCCGAAGCAGCCCACGCCGGAGAGAGCGTTCAGGCCCCCCTGCGCCGTACCGACGGTGTAGCCGAACGTATCGTTGGCCACTCCATTGCGACCGTCGCTCAGGTCGACTCCGTTGGCAGGCGTGTCGTGATCGACGTCGAAGTTCTCGAACAGCGTGCCGGGCGGGCTCCCGGGCACCGGCACCGGGTTCGCGCCGGCAGGCAGGTTGGCGTCGATGACCGTCTGGAAGGTGAGCCTGCGCGCCGCACCCAGGGCCTGGCGCGACGTCAGGCCCAGGGTGAAGTTCCCCTTGGCGATCGCCGTGGCGGTGGATTGAACGGCCGACGAGAGCGTGTACTCGAAGACGCGTCGCTGTCCGCCGTTGGTGGCGGTATCCACGGTCTGGCCGACCGGGAGGCTGCCGACCACGATCGACGGCTTGGTGATGCACTGGACGCTGGCATCGTCCGAGGAAAGGTAGATGGTGACGTCCGACAGCGGGAACGGTCCGGCGTTTCGCAGGGCCACCGTCATCTCGCACTTCTCCCCCGCGTCACAGAACGCGTCGTGGTCACCGTTCAGGTCGGACACGGCGACCCCTTCCACGATGATGTTCGGCAGGGTCACCTTGCCGCAGTTGACCAGGAGGGCGTACGAGATCGCGTCATCGGGAATGCCGTTGTTGTCGCCGTCGACCATGAACGGCGAGTCGCAGGCGTCCCCCTCGCCGTCGTTGTCCACGTCGGCCTGGCGGGTCGTGCCCGGAATGATCGGCGGGTTCGGGACGACCGGGCAGTTGTCGATGGCGTCGGGAACACCGTCGGCGTCGATATCGTCGTTCACGATGGCGCAGCCGGTGTTCGCATTCACCACCCCGAGCTTCTGACAGACCTCGCCGCCGCAGACGTCGCCCGGGCCCCCTGCGCATATCGATGGCGGTGTGCAGACGGTCCCGCTGAGGCGACACGTGTAGACGCAGGTGCAGTTGCCGCTGCTGCTGGTGCAGATTTTGGTCGGATCCTGCTGACACAGGCCGCTGGGCGCGTTGCAATCGGCGTCGGTGGAGCAGATGGTGGAGCTGGTCCGGCTGCAGGAGCCCGCTGCGAACGTGACCGCCGTGGCGCCGTTGCAGTCGCCGTCGCAGGCGTCGCCGATCCCGTCGTTGTCGTTGTCACTCTGCGAGGCGTTCGAGGTCCTGACGCAGTTGTCGGCGCGATCGACGAACCCGTCTCCGTCGCGATCGGTGTTCTGATCGCAGGCCACACCCCTGCCTCCCTGCCCCGCGATCTGGTATTTGTCGTAGACGTCCTTGCAGTCGTCGAGGGCGTTGACGACTCCGTCGAAGTCGATGTCGTCGAGGTCGCAGGCGTCGCCGACCTGGTCGCCGTCCGAGTCCTTCTGGTCGGTGTTGGCGATGGTGGGGCAGTTGTCGCAGGCGTTCCCCGCCCCGTCGCCGTCGGTGTCCGCCTGAGGCGCCGGGTTGTAGTCGAACGGGCAGTTGTCGGCCGCGAAGGCGACGCCGTCGCCGTCCAGGTTGTCGAAGTCGTTCTGACCGACGGTGCCATTCCCGCTGGCGTCGCACTGCGGGTCGAGATAGTAGAACACCAGGGACGAGTCGGAGTTGGTGGCGAACAAGAGTCCCGGCTCGTTCAGGGACTGGCTGATATTGACCGGCCCGGTGAAGATCCCGGATCCGGCCGGGACCTCCGGCAGCGAGAACGATTCCTTCGGGTGCAGGGCCGTCACCTTCCCGGTGCTGAACTGACGGGCGTCGCTGTTGGATGCGGCAAGCACCTGCACCGAGCCGGTTCCGGCCCTCTTCGGGTCGTTGACCGTGACCGTGAGCGTCTCGTTGCACTCGTACAGCACGGTCCGATCGACCGACAGGGTGGCGCACTGCGCGCCGCCCTGCACTCCCGAGGTCTGGCAGGTGTCCGCCGCGCCACCCGTGCACTGGGCGTTCGTGGTGCAGGCGGTTCCGGTCAGCCTGCACTTGTTCAGGAAGCGATTGCACGCCGGGGTGTGCGCCGGGCTGAACTGTCCTTCGTCGACGGGGTGCCTCTCGTCCCACTCGAACACCACGTCGTCGATCCCCATGCCATACTCGCTGGTGACGATGGTCGATTCCACGGCGAAGAACCCGATGCCGATCTGCCAGCGGACTCCCGGGTTCACGTCGAACGCCGTGACGGCGCCGGTCGGCCCTCCCGGCCCCAGCACGGAGA
>DATFVU010000172.1:0-13156 GCA_035260145.1 Candidatus Polarisedimenticolia bacterium
GAGATGGCTGTCGCAGTCGATGTCTTCCCGCGCGTCACCCTCGCAACCCATCGGGGGCGTGACCCGCCTGTCGCCATCCCGGTCCTCCCCCGGGTTCAGGCGTCCGTTGTGGTCCCAGTCCTCGAACACGTCGAACCTCCCGTCCCGGTCGTAGTCCTCCCCGGGGTCGCGCTCGTTGGCGTCGTTGAATCCGTTCTCGTTGCGGTCGTAGTACAGGATGCCGTTGTCGTTGGTGTCCCGGCTGAGGTTCGGCTCGATCCCCGGCCGCCCGTCGAAGCTCGACAGCGTCGTCTCCAGGGCCACCATCGGGCTCGACACCGCCGTGTCCCGCAGCGCCAGCACCGTCCCCCCCGCCTTCAGCGTGTACCCCGTCTCCTCCCGCGTGAAGCTGTTCAGCCCCTCGTTCAGATATTCCTGAGGGTCGTAGTTCACCGAAAACGCCAGCCGGTGATTCGTCGTCGCCTGCCAGGTCATCTTCGCGAACATCCGGTATTCCTGAAGTCCCCGCACGAACGCCACGTTCAACGCGTTGACCGGCTCCTCCTTCTGGATGTACTCCGCCGTCACGAAGAACCACGCGTGGTCCTTCACGACCGGCCCACCCAGCGACACGAACGGCAGGAAGTCGTTGAACTTCAGCTCCCGCAGCCCCGACTCTCCCACCCCCGCGTGCAGCCGCGGGTCATCAATGCCCGCCCCGTCCCCGTCCAAAGCCGACCCCCGCCAGAAGAACTTGAACGTCCCCTCGAACTCGTTCCCTCCCGACTTGGTGATGACGTTCGCGAATCCCCCCTGCGCGCGGCTGTACTCCGCACTCGCCGCCGTGGTCTTGATCTCCACCTCCTGGATCGACTCGATGTTCAGCTGCGCCCCGATCTTCCCCGTCAGCGGGTCCGTGATGTTCACCCCGTCCACCAGCGTCTTCAGGTCCGTGTCCCGCGACCCGTGGATGTTCGGGTTCCCGTCCCCGTCCACGTCGGTCACCCCGGGCGCCAGGGTCAGGATGTCCTGGAAGTTCCGTCCCAGAAGCGGCAACGCGTCGATGAACTCCGACGACACCCGCGTGTCCGTCGTCGCCTCGTCCAGGTCCACGATGCTCGGCCGCGCCCGCACCTCCACCCGTTCCCGCACCGCCGCCTCCGGCACCAGAGTTACGTGTACCGTACTCATCCGCTCCGCCGATACCTGCACGTCCGTCAGGCGCAGGCTGGCGAACCCCGACAGGCTCGCGCGCACCGTGTAGTCCCCACCCGGCGGCAGGCCCGGCACCTGAAAGTACCCCTTGGTGTCGGTTACCGCGCCCCGGCCGCTCACCCCCTGGCTCGCCGACTCGACCACCAGCACCACCCCCGGCAGGGCCGAGCCATGAGAGTCGGTCACCAGGCCGCGCAGCTGCCCCGTCGTCTGCGCCCGGGCGGTCGTCACCCACAGGGCGCAAGCGCAGACAGAGGCAAGAGGCCTCGCGGGCAATCGTCTCGAAATCGGCATGGGACCCGTCAAACGGGGCGAATGGGTGGAGTATACGCCCTGTTCGTGCCGATGCGCGCAGAGCGTGACGAATCAGCCGACGACGATGTTGAGGAGCTTGCCCGGAAGATAGATCGTCTTGCGGATGGCGCGCCCCTGGAGATGGGCGGAGACCCGGGCGTCTTCCTGTGCCCGTGACAGGGCCTCGGTCTCCGAGATCGAGGGGGCGACGAGGAGACGGGCGCGCAGACGGCCGTTCACCTGAACGGGAATCTCCACCTGCTCCTCCTGGAGCCAGCGCGGCGAGGCGGTCGGCCATGCCTGGCGCACGGCGCTTCCCTGCCCGCCCAGGCTGGTCCAGAGCTCCTCCGAGATATGAGGAGCGAACGGCTGCAGGAGCAGGGCCAGGGTCAGGCCGGCCTCCTTCAGATACGGTCGGTCGGCGTCGCTCGCGTCGCGGCAGAAATCCTGGGTCTCGTTGAGAAGCTCCATCAGGGCGGCGACGGGCGTGTTCAGGTGCAGACGTCGCTCGATGTCGCCCGTGACGCGATCGATCGTCTGGTGCACCCGGCGCCGCAGGCGCGCGTGGCGGGCGTCGCCGGCGCCGTCCTCTTCCCCCGGCGGCGGGACGCGGGCGAGATCGGAGGCGCGTGGAATCAGCAGCCGCCACACCCTCTCGAGGAATCGGAAGCACCCCTCGACTCCCTTCTCGTTCCACTCCAGGTCCTTCTCGGGCGGGGCCGCGAACAACGTGAACAGTCGTGTCGTATCCGCACCGTAGCGGCTCACCATATCGTCGGGCTCGACGACGTTTCCTTTGGACTTGGACATGGCGGTCCCTCCCTTGAGCACCATGCCCTGACACAGGAGATTCTTCACGGGCTCGTCGAACGACACGAGCCCGAGATCGCGCAGCACCTTGGCGAAGAACCGACAGTAGATGAGATGCAGCGTCGCGTGCGTGATGCCGCCGACGTACAGGTCGATGGGGACCCAGGCGCCCACGACTCCCGGGTCGAACGGGGCGCGTGCGTTCCGCGGGTCGCAGTAACGGAAGAAGTACCACGATGAGTCGACGAACGTGTCCATCGTATCGGTCTCGCGCCGCCCCGGCCCGCCGCAGACCGGGCAGGTCGTCTCGACGAATGACTTCACCTGCGCCAGGGGGGAGCCTCCCTGCCCCGTCAGCGGAATGTCCTCGGGCAGGACTACGGGCAGATCGCTCTCGGGAACGGGGACGGCTCCATGGCGCTCGCAGTAGATGATCGGGATCGGCGTGCCCCAATACCTCTGCCGCGAGATCCCCCAGTCGAGAAGCCTGTACCGCACGATCGGCCGGGCGAACCCCTTCCCCTCTCCGTCCCGCAGCATCGCCGTGCGGGCCGCCGCCGAGTCCAGGCCGTCGTACGGACCCGAGGCCACGAGCACCCCATCCTCGATCGTGGCGCCTCCCGTCGTTGGGAGGGGCCGGGCCGCCTCGACGACGGTCCGCACCGGAAGTCCGTACTTGTGCGCGAATTCGAAATCGCGCTCGTCGTGCGCCGGCACCGCCATGATGGCGCCGGTGCCGTACTCCATGAGGACGAAATTGGCGGTCCAGACCGCCAGGATCTCTCCGTTGTACGGATTGCGGACGCGCAGGCCGGTGTCGATCCCTTCCTTCTCCTCCGGCTCCATGCCGGAGCGCGTCACGTCGCGCGCGTCGATGCGGCGCAGGAACGCGTCCAGGCGCGCGCGCGCTTCAGCCCCCGCCGGAATCCCCGCCAGGACAGGGTGACGCGGCGCCACGACACAGAAGGTGGCCCCGAAGATGGTGTCCAGCCGGGTGGTGAAGATCTCGAGGTCGGCGCCCGTGGCGCGTGAGGCGTCGTCCACGATCGCGAAGCGGACCTGCGCCCCCTCGCTCTTGCCGATCCAGTTGCGTTGCATGACGCGCACGCGCTCGGGCCAACCGGTCATCGTATCGAGTTCGGCGTCGAGCTCGGACGCGTAGGCGGTGATCTTGAGGAACCATTGGTCCAGCTCCGTCCGGCCGACCACCGAGGCGCAACGCCAGCAGCGGCCGTTTTCCACCTGCTCGTTCGCCAGAACGGTCTGGCACGAGCCGCACCAGTTCACCCAGCGCCGGCTCCGGTAAGCGAGTCCGCGCTCGAACATCTTGAGGAAGAACCACTGGTTCCACCGGTAGTAATCGGGCCGGTGGGCCGCGATCTCCCGCGTCCAGTCGTACGACAGACCGAGCCTCTTGAGCTGCGCGCCCATGGCGGCGATGTTCTCGTTGGTCCATTTCGCCGGGGGCGTGCCATGTTTGATGGCGGCGTTCTCCGCCGGCAGACCGAAGGAGTCCCACCCCATCGGGTGCAGCACCTCACGTCCCCGCATTTTCTGGAAGCGCGCCACGGCATCGCCGATGGAGTAGTTGCGCACGTGTCCCATGTGCAGGCGGCCGGAGGGGTACGGCAGCATCTCGAGGCAGTAGAAGTGGTCGCCTGTGGGAATGCGAGGCGCCTCGAAGGCGCGATCCGTGTCCCAGCGGCTCTGCCATTTGCGCTCGATGGCGTCGAACGCCTCGCGGTACTCGTCGCGCGTCATCCGCTCATTCTCCCCGTTCGGGCCGTCATTCTAGCAGGAACGCGCAACACCGCGATGAGGGCGCGGATTTCAACTTCGTAAACGCCAAACCAATGCTGGACGCCAACTTGCGGTCGAGCGCGGGGAACCTATATTCGCTGCGCCCGCACGAGGCGGGCGCCGGGAGAAACCGCCATGTTCGGTGAGACCTCGCGGGCGAGGGCGCGCGTCGGCGACGGGGCGGTGTCACCGTCCGTCGGCCTGCCCGGTCTCCTGGCCGCTCCGGTTCCCCAGGACGAGCCGCTGCGCCTGGCGCTGGCGTCGCTGTCCCCGGCGGAGCGGACGGCGCTCCTCGATCGGATCGTCTTCCATCGCATCGACGGACTGGCGCACAGAGCCGTCGAGAGACTCCCTCAGGATTCGCTCGATCCGTGGCTGCGGGTCTCACTGAAGAGACGGTCCCAGCGCTGCGCCGCCGCGGCGCTCTCACAGGCCCTGGCGCTCGAAGAGATCCTGGACGCCCTGCATCGGTCCTCGATCGCCGTCATCGTCATGCGCGGGATAAGGACCCTGGAGGGAACATACGGCGATGCGGCCCTCCGGCCGTTCGAGGACCACGACTTGCTGGTCAGGCCGGAGGAGCGCGAGGCGGCACGCGGCACGCTTCTTCGCCTGGGCTACGTCGAACAGGCCCGGGGCCTGTTCCGCCGCGGAGGCGTTACGGTCGACCTGCACGTCGAACCCCTCGGGACGCACCGCCGGCCGAGGATGCCGTCCCTTTTCTCGGTGCGCGTCGAGGAACTGTTTGCCCGCGCCAACTGGGGTCACGTGGCGGGCGCGCCGTCCCTCCACCTCGAGGCCGAAGACGAGCTTCTCCTTCTCGCGTTGCACTTGGTGAAGCACTCCTTCGACCGGCTGGTGTGCGTCGCCGATGTGGCTCATTTCGTCCACCGCAAGCGCGGCTCCATGGACTGGGCGCTTCTGGGCCGGCGGGCGGAAGCCTGCGGGGCGAGCCGTATGCTGGGCTGGGCGCTGCAGGCCGCGGCCCTCCTCGGCGTCGACGTGCGCGCCGTCGATCGGCCCGTCACGGAGGATGACGGTCCGCTGGCTCGTTTCCTTCTGTCGCGCGCGTTCCATCTTCGGCCGATGCCGTACACGGGCGAAGCCCTGATGGCGCTGGCCGCGCCCACGCTCCGCGCCCGCGTCTCGTTCCTGCTTCACGCTCTCTGGCCGGCCGGAGAACGTCCCGAGGGGACGTTGCGCGGAACCGCGGCCCTACCCCGCCGGGTCGTCCACCTTGCGGAACATGGCGCTGCGCGGATGGCCCGACGGAGACGAATGTGAGCCGGGACACCGATCGCGGTCGACGCAGGCGGTCCCTTTTGCTTCCGATCGAACGCCTCACGGTCCAGAGTGGGCCACCCACGGAGGTCCGTCGATGAAACGTCCCGAACGGCCACGACCCGGCGCGGCGCGCCGCCTCAAAGAGACGTTCTGCCAGGGGCCCATCCCGAAGGGCTCCGCCGACCCCGCCATGGGCTCCCCCGATGCGCGCTGACGGCGGTCGCCCTCTGGTGCTGGAGGTGGCCCGCATCGGTCTCGAGGTGCGCGCCGCCGATCCGGGTTTGCGCCTGGTCGCCGAGCCGGCGCACGTGCCCTTCCTGAGGGAGACCACCGTCGAGGACTGCGCCTCCGTCACTCTCGGTCCCGCGTCCGGCCGGCAGGCCCGGCGGGCCTCGGGAAAAATGCTGTTCGACACGGGGTCCGTCTGGCGGCTCGAGGAGCTCGGAGACAATCGTCTGCTGACGTTCCGTTCTCCCGTGTTCGGACGGGACCCGTACCTGTCGGTCGAGTTCGATCGCGAATACGGGCGCGGGGTCGGCGAGACTCTGGTGGGCGGCCCGATCCTGGCCGCGGGTGAGCTTCATCCCTTCGTCTATCCGTTCGATGAGGTCGTGTTCCTGGCGCGCCTGTCGCGGGGCCGCGGCGTCCTGGTGCATGCCTGCGGGCTGGCGCTGGGCGGACGGGGTCTCCTGTTCCTGGGCACCTCGGGCGCCGGGAAGAGCACGACAGCGCGCCTGTGGAAGGAGCGCGGCGGCGTGACCATCCTGTCCGACGATCGGATCGTCATCCGCTCGGAAGGGGACGGGTATCGCATCTACGGCACGCCCTGGCACGGCGAGGCCGGTTGGGAGACGCCCGCCTCGGCCCGCCTCGACGGCGTGTTCATCCTCGATCAGGCGCCGCGCAACCGCGTGCAGGAGCTGAAACCCTCGAGCGCCGTCGCTCAGATGATGGTGCGCGCTTTTCCCGCGATGTGGGATCAGCCCGGACTGGAGTTCGCCGTGCGCTTTCTCGCGCGCCTCGCCGAGAGAGTGCCGGTCAGACGCCTGCAGTTTCTCCCCGACCGCACGGCGGTGGACTGCGTCCTGTCGTCCATCGAGGAGAGCGAGGCCGCCGGCCGCGCGCGGGCGGACGCAGGCGGACCGGCGCGCTCGCGAGGGAACGAATGACGAAAATCCTCATGGTGATCAGCGGCCACGCCGATCACACCTCCCGGGAGGACGGCGGTGAGTGCTTACGGAGCACCGGACAAGGGCTTCGTTAGCCGATCTCTCGCCCCCACGAACCCCGTGGAACGCGACGCGGCTCCGGTCATCGAGGCGATCCTGGCGGACGGCCACGCCCTGCGGATCCCCGTGCGCGGCGTCGGAATGCACCCCGCGCTTCGCGAGGGGGACGTCGCCGTCATCGCGCCTTTTCTGGGCCTGCCCCGCATCGGACAGATCGTCCTGGCGCGCTCGGCGGAGGGACCGTTGCTGGCGCGCCTGGTGGATGTCGAACTCCAGGCCGGCCGCCGGATGTACCGATTGAAGGATGACGCCGAGGGGGGAGCGGACGCCGGGGTCATGCGGGAGGAGTTGTATGGACGCCTGATCGCCGTGGAGCGGGACGGTCGGTGTCTGGACGCCGACGACCCCGCGTTCGCTCCTCCCGGGCGCTCTGAGAGCACGGGCCGACCGATGGACGATGCCGTGGTTGCGGTCGCGCGGAGGCGACGATGATGGACGGGGACGGACGCGTGCGGCTCGAGGTCGCCCGGCCCCCGGATCGCATGATCCGCGATCGCATCTGGCGCACCGCGTGCCGCGTCGCCTGGGCGCTCCGCACCCCGCTGTTCCTGAGCCTCGGTCTCCTGCGTCATCGCGAGCGCCGCCCGCCCTCCCCCGCGCGCGTCTCCCGTCTGCTGGTCATCCGAACCGACCGGATCGGCGACCTGGCGTTGACGACGCCGGCTCTGGCGGATCTGCGCGCCCACTTCAGTAAGGCGGAGATCACGGTCCTGGCGAGCGCCGCTCCGCTGGAGATTCTTCGCGAGCACCCCGCCGTCGATCACCTGCGGCCCCTCGAGGGGGGCCGCCTGCCTGCGGATCTCGTCGGACGATTCGATCTGGTCATCGACTTCACTCCCGACGAGGACCTGAAGGGGGCCTTGCTGGCGCGCGCCGCCCGCGCCAGGCACAGCGCCGGCTTCCGCGCCTCGGGCAGGCAGGCCTGCTTCAGTCTTCGCGGGGCGCGCGCCGATCGACGGAAACACATCCTCGAACTGAACCGCGATCTGCTCGACGCCCTGGGAGTCCCGGCGACGTCGACGCGGCCGGCCCTCTATCTCACCCGGGAGGAACGGGGGTCGGCGCAGGCGATTCTTTCGGCCCGAGGCGCGGCCGCGCCACGCGTGGCCGTGCATCCGGGGGGGCCCACTCCCAGCCAGCGCTGGTCCGCCGAGCGCTTCGCCGAGCTCATCTCGCTCCTGACCGAGCGCCGCGGGGCGGCCTGCGTCGTCGTCGCCGGGCCCTGCGAGCAGGACCTGACGCGGCGGATCTGCGCGGCGACCCCGGACGCGGTCCCGGCGGGCGTCCTGTCGATTCGCGACATGATGGGCGTCATCGGGGCGTGCGACCTGTTCATTGGAAACAATTCCGGCCCCCTGCACGTCGCGGGGGCCCTCGGTGTTCCGACCGTGTCGGTGATGGGTCCAACTGACACGCTCCGCTTCTCGCCGCGCGGCTTCGCCGATCGCGTGCTGCGGCGCGAGCTCCCCTGCTCCCCCTGCCAGCGGGCGCGATGCTGGCACCACACCTGTCTGCGCTCGATCGAGGCGGATGAGGTCTGCGAGCAGGCCGAGGCGGCCCTGTCGGCGAGGCTGCCGCGAGAGAAGGCGCTGTGAACCCGGGCCCGGAGTCCTCCGCAGCACCGGTCGAGAGAGCCTCCTGAATGGGTGGACTGGCCGGAATACTGAGCCTCGACGGGACTCCCGTGCAGCACACGTGCCTCAAGGCGATGACCGAGGCGCTCCGGCACCGCGGTCCGGATGAGGGCGCGGCCATCCTGCTGGGTGACGCGGAGAGGCTGCCTCCGGGCGCGGCCGCGCCCCGTTCGGGGGCGGATGCCGTGCGGCTGGGGTCACGCGTCGGGTTGGGGCACCGAAGGCTGAAGGTCGTCGATCTGAGCGGGGCGGCGGCGCAACCGATGCGCCATGCGAGCGGCGCATGGCTGATCTACGACGGCGAGCTCTACAACACGGCGGAGCTGCGCTCCGAGCTTTCGGGTCGCGGCGCCCGCTTCCGCTCTCGGTCCGACACCGAAGTCGTCCTGGAGGCGCTCTGCGCCTGGGGTCCCGCGGCCCTCGGCCGGTTCAACGGCATGTTCGCCCTGGCGTTCTGGGACGCGCGCGCGCGCCGGCTCATCCTGGCCCGCGATCGATTCGGTGAAAAGCCGCTCTACTACGCGCGGACGAAGGGCCTGCTGCTGTTCGCCTCCGAGCTGGGGGCCCTCGTCCGGCAGGGGGACGTGCCGCTCGAGATCGATCCCGAGGCGCTCGAGCTGTACCTGACGTTCGGATTCATTCCGGCCCCCTGGACGATCTACCGTGGTGCGCGCAAGCTGCCGCAGGCCTCGTGGCTCGAGGCCCGCCCCGGCGCCGAGCCAATCGTGTCCCCCTACTACCGTCTCATCACCTTCCGGGATCGCGAGGTCCGGGGCGCGGCGGAGGATCTCGTACGGTCCACCCTCCGGGAGGCGGTCCGTCGCCGCCTGGAGGCGGACGTGCCGCTCGGGGCTTTCCTTTCGGGCGGCCTCGACTCGACGGCGGTGGTGGCGCTCATGCGCGGGGTGCGAAGTCGGCCCACGCGCACCTACTCCACGCCGATCCCGGACCTGCCGTCCTTCCATGAATCGAGCGGCGCCCGGCGCACGGCGGAGCTCCTGGGGACACTGCATCAGGAGATTCAGGTCGACGCCGCCCGACTGCAGGCCGAAGTCCCGTTCGTCCTCGGCCGGTTCGACGAGCCGTTCGCGGACCCCTCGGTCCTGGCATCGTCCGTCATCGCCAGGGAGGCCCGCCGCGACGTGACCGTCGCGCTCTCGGGCGACGGCGGCGACGAGGTGTTCGGGGGATACCGGCTGTACCGCGCGCTCGCCTCGCATGCCCTGCTGCGGCGCCTTCCCGCCGGAGTGGCGGGGGCACTGATGAGGCTCCTCTCCCCTTTCCCGGCGCGACATGGAGGAGGCCTGCATGGCGCCGTGCGGCAGGCGAGGCGTCTTCTGGACGGAGCGGGCAGCGAGCTGGCGGAGGCGCACGCATCGTGGATGTCGGTGTGCGGGACCCACTCCCGCCGATCGCTCAGGCCGGGCATGCCGGACGCCGACCTGGCCCGGTCCCTGGTGGAAGAGCGCTACAGGCGCTTCGGGGGCGGCCTGGACGCCGCCCTGGCGGTGGAGGTCGACCTCGCGCTGTCCGACGACCTGCTGGTCAAGGTCGACCGCACGAGCATGAGCCGCGCACTGGAAGTTCGCGCGCCGTTTCTCGATCCCGACCTGGTCGAGCTGGCGTTGTGTCTTCCGGCACGGGCTCATTTCGGAGCCCTGTACGGCAAGCGCCTGCTGCGCAAGGCACTCGACGGCGTCATCCCGCGGCACGCGTTGCGCGCGCCCGGAGGCCGCTTCGAGGTGCCGGTCGGCCGGTGGCTCATCGGCCCCCTCGACGGGCTCTACAGGGATATCGCGTCGCCGAGCGCCCTGGCGGAGATTCCCGGCGTCGATCCGATCGTCCCGGGCGCCTGGCTGACCGAGCATCGCGATCGGGTGCGCGATCACGGACCCGCCTTGTGGATGCTGTTTGCTTTGTGCCTCTGGCACCAGGGAGCGCACCGGGAGCACGCCGGCGCCGCGGGGGACGTGAGGCGTCAGTTGCGCGCGCGCTCGAGCAGCGAGGCGACGGTCTTGAGAAGATCGGAGGGTTGAATCGGCTTCGGAATGTAGGCGTCGGCTCCGAGGGCGAGGCCTCGCTTGCGGTCCTCCTCCGCCCCTTCTGTCGTGACGATGATGATCGGCAGGTTCTTCGTCCGGGCGTCGGCCCGGATGACGGTGATCAGCTTGAGACCGTCCATCATCGGCATGTTGATGTCCGTGATCACCAGATCCACCGGCTCCGTCGTCAGCTTCTTCAGGGCGTCCACGCCGTCGACGGCCTCGATGATCCGGCAATCCTTCAGCCGTCGGAGCGAAAAGGCGAGGAGCTGCCGCATGGTCGGCGAGTCCTCGACGATGAGAAAGGTGGTGGCGCTCATGATCCTCAGGAACCCGGGGAAGGCGCGGTCAGGAGATCCAGGAAGCCCTGCAGCTCGGACAGCTTCTTTTCAGACTTCTGGTACAGCTTCGAGCTGAACAGGGCGGTCGCGGCGTGCCCGGCCAGGAGCGTGAACAGCTCGAAGTCGAGCGGGCCGAAGTGCTCCTTCTGTTGCAGTAGTCTGTAGATCGCCACGACGCCGATGACTCGCGTCCCGATTTTCAGCGGGATGCAGGCGATCGGCCGGGACGCGTCGATCCCGTTCCGCTCGGGAAGGGGATCGGCGTAGAACGACTGGCCCTCGACCGCGTCCTGCAGCGGCCCGCGTGCCAGCCGGATCGTATCGGGAAGGACCGATCCCATCCCCTGGGTCAGCTCGCGCCTCAACTGCCGGGTCCGGTCGTCCACCCAGAACACCGCGAACGACTCGGCCCCGATGAGATTGATCAGGATCTCGCGCACGGTGTCGAGCACCTCGGAGAAGTTGAGAGTCGCGTGAAGTTGATAGGACGCGACGTACAGATTGGCGAGGTGGTTGTGCTGGCTCTCGATGTCCTCGAAGTGGGCCCCGGCGACATCGTTGGCGCCCTTCACCTTCTGGAAACGCGTCAGCAGCTCGTCCCGCTCTTTTTCCAGGGCGCGCACCCGCTCCGTCAGGTCCGCGACCGCCTCCGGCGCCGGAGGCGCCCCCTTTCCGGCCGCCTGCTCGAGCTCGCGCTCGAGTCCGGCGACGCGGAAGCGCAGGCGCTCGTTCTCGCGCAGAAGCTCCTCGGTGAAAGCGCGGGCTCGATTGAACATGTTGCGGATTTCTTCGCCGCGCGCCGAGAGATCGTCGCGCTCCCCGCCACGGGGGCCTCCGTCCCGGCTCCGGTTCATCGAGGCGAATATAGGTCCCGCCCCGGGCGGGGGCAATCCTTGGACCGGGGCCCTAGCGCCGGCACAGACGCGCCATCTCCAGGGCGATTTCGGGACGCGCCAGGACGAGATCGGCCACCCCGGCGCGGATCGCTTCGCGCGGCATCCCGAAGACGGCGGCGGTCGCCTCGGACTCGGCGATGGTGCGGCCCCGCTTATCCTTGATGGAGCGCAGGCCCACGACTCCGTCGCCGCCCATCCCCGTCATCAGCACCGCGAGCGCGCGCGGCCCGAACAACTCGGCCGCCGAGGTCATCAGCAGATCGGCCGAGGGGGCGTAGCGCTCCGAGGGGGCGCGGGGCCTGACGCGAAACACGATCCCGGGGGGCATCCTCTCGAAGGTGGTCTGCTGGCCCCCGGCCGCGATGCTGATCGTTCCCGGCAGCAGTCGGTCGCCATCACTGGGCTCGGACACAGGCAGGGCGCAGAGCCGCGCCAGGCGCTCGGCGAACAGGGAGGTGAACCGCTTCGGCATGTGCTGGGCCACCACGACGGCCGTCGTGGTTCGATGCGGCAGGGCCGGCAGGATCTCCAGGAGCGCGGGCGGCCCTCCCGCGGAGCAGCCGATGATCATCAGATCGGCGGGGCGGGACTCGCTCCGCGACGATAGAGCCGTTGGGCGGCGGGATCGGTCGGGCTGTCTCATGTCGACGATCCCGACGGGCGGCGGGCGGCGGGGCCGCGCTCCAGGGCGATCTGTTCCTTCAGGGCCTCGGTCAGAACCGTCATGCGATCGGCCAAGCCGGGGAAGCGGCGGGCGATCAGATCCTTCGCCTGGGTCATCTCCTCGCGGAACGCTTCGGAAAAGCGGCGCTCGAGAACGGCGCGGCGGAACTCATCGGGGTGGTACATCTTCAGGTCCGAGACCATGATGCGCGCGAGCCGGTGGATCTCCGAGCGGGGATCGATCGGCTCGTCGGCGCCGTTCGGCGACAGCGGGTCCCTGTTCGTCTTCGGCGCGGACGCATCGATCTCGAGAAGGGCGTCGGCTCCCGGGGCGACCGGGGCGGGCCCGGGTGCGGGCGCCGCGGTGAGACGATGGACGGCCTCCCCCGCAAGGAGGGCCGACAGACGGGCCCGCAGCTGGGGCTCGGAGATCACGTCTTCGAAGTAGTCGTCGGCGCCGTACAGATGGGCCGGGTGGCGGATGAAGCGGTCCGACTTGAACACCGACCCGACGAGCGCGACCCGCGTCCCCTTGAGGTCGGGGCTGCCCTTGACCCCTTCGCATACGGCCACCCCCAGGAGCCTGGTGAGATAGACATTCAGTACCATGAGGTCCGGGTGGTGCGCCACCGCGAACCGAAACGCCGCCTCGCCGTCCGTGGTCACCTCCACCTTGCACCCCAGCCCCACGAGCGTGCGCCGTACCAGATCGCGGAATTCCCGGGCGTCGTCCCCCACCGGCACGAGCGGCGGGTTGCGCGCGGTCGAGCCGCTCGAGGACTTGGGTCGAACCGCCGGAGACGGCGGCCTTCCGGCAGGCGATTCCGAGGGGCGATCGGGGACGCCGCCGGCGGCGAGGGCGCCCTCCTGGATCGTGAACACCCTGCCGCAGCCAGCGCAGCGCATCCG
>DATFVU010000173.1:0-11231 GCA_035260145.1 Candidatus Polarisedimenticolia bacterium
GGGGCCGGACTCCTGGTCGTGATCGTGGCCGCCATCGGCCTGATGGCCCTGATCGCGATCCCCTTCGTCCTGGTGTTCTGCGTCCTGGGGGTGCTGTTCAAGCTCGTGTTTTTCGTCCTCTTTCTCCCGTTCCGGCTGCTCGGAGGGCTCATCCGCGTCGGCCTCGCCTCCACAGGCGCGTTCCTGGGAGCGCTCTTCGTGATGGGAGGGCTCGGATTCCTTCTCCTGCTCGGCGCTCTGCCGCTCCTGCCGCTCATCCTGATCGCGGGCGGCCTGTGCCTGGTGTTCCGCGCCATGCGGTCCGGTCCCGCCGTCAGTTCGTCCCCAGGACGTTGAAATCGAGATCGGTCATGCCCTGCCCGACCCTGACCTCCACGGTCAGGAAATGCGGGTCGGTGCGCACCGGGCGTGACCCCTCCCCCAGGGGCACGATCCGGTAAATGCCGGGAGGAGGGAGCGGGATCCGCCACAGGCCGCCGGAATCCGGCGTGGCGCGCCCCTGCTCGTGCACGATGCTCCCGGGGCCGTAAATCACGATCACCTGCACCATTCCGCTGCGCCCCGTCAATCGACCCGCCAGGATCGCCTCGGCCGGCGGTGACGGGCTCGGGGTGTTCGCAGGCACGGGCGCCTCGGGGGGCGGTGGAGTCTCGTGAACAGGTGTCGCCGCCGGAGACGGCATCGGGATCGGGGGTGCCGCGGGCTCGGCCACCACGGGAGGGGGTGCCTGGGTCGAGGGGGATGGGACCGGGGGCGCCGGAATGGGCGAGGGCGCCGGATTGGGCGGAGGCGGTGCCTTGCGTTCCAGGGCGTCGGCGGGAGGGAGGACGAGCCGGACCGATCGTTCTGGAAAGACGGCCACGGCGAGGGCATCCTCCCGGGCGTCGAACGCGACCGGCACCTTCCGGCCCGGCTCGGAGGCGGCCCCCTCGGACAGCGCGAAGACCCGCATCGACTCGGGATCGAAGTAGACCAATCCGTTCCCGGAGCCATGGGCGGCGCCCAGGCGTCCGTCCCGCGAGAACAGAAGCAGATCGGCTGTGAACGGGAGCGGGACGAGGGCGGTCGCGTCGTCCTCGCGCCTCTGGCGCTCCTCCGGGCTTCTTGCGGCGATCCTCGCGGCGTCGAACAGGACGAGGTGCTTGTCGCGCGCCGCGTACAGGAGGCCGCCGCGCGGGCCGAAGGCGACGGCGGTGTTCTGGCCCGGGGACCGGTAATGCCAGGACCGCGCGAGGGGGCGGGTCGTGTACGACACGATGCGGCCGGCATATCCCAGATACAGCCTTTCGCCCGTCGGATCGAGGCCGATCGCCGTCGGGGCGCCGTCCAGGGCGGCGGAGGCCTCGACCCGGCCCGACACCAGATCGAGCGCGTGCAGCCAGGTGCGCGTCGAGCCCGGGGAGGTGTCGGGGCCCGTGCGGGTCGAAAGGACGTACGCCTCGAGGCCATCCACGGAGAGGACCACGAGATGACCGTCCCCATCGAAGTGGACCTCCCTCAGGATCGAGGGCTGGCCCTCTCCCGGCGGGATCGAGACGACGAAGGCGGACCCCTCGTGACGGTTGCGCCCCGGCTTTCCCCCGGCTGGCGGAGCCGGGAGGGCGACCAGGGTCGACCCGTCCCCCGAGAGCCCGAGCGCATGGACCGGGCCGCTTCCCAGGGGCGCCAGAGAGGGGGGGAGGGGTCGAAGATCGGCGTCTCCGGGACGCCAGAGGTAGATCGCTTCGTCCGGCCCCAGGACGAACGTCGGACGGATTTCGGATTCGACCTGGGCCGGCGATACACTCGCGACGAAGAGCAGGGCGCAGACGGCGGCGGCGAGCCGGGCGGCGGTCACCGCGGGCCTCTGCTCGCATGCAGCAAAGGGCGTCCGCATACCGGTTGCATGGATCCGGGCATCACGCTAGAATACAAGGACTTTCGCATACGCACAGGAGACGGTCTCAATGGCGCAGAGTTTGTTCGATCCGATCGAGGACATCGGGGATCTTCCCCCGGAGAAGCCGAAACGAAACTGGAAAAAGATTCTCATGATCGCCGCGGTCATCGTGGTGGCGATCGGCCTCGGTGTCGGAGGCTATTTCGGCTACTACGCGGCCTTCCCGAAGAAGCTCACCGAGCGCCCCGTGCCGATGAATCAGGAGAAGCTCCTGGTCGAGCTCAAGTCGGCGCGCGACTCGATCGACAGCCAGACCCGCGACATCTACGGCCGCATCCAGCAGTTCAACGACAAGATGACACGCATCGGGCGCAAGCCCGTCTCCTTCTCGCAGGTCTTCCTGCAGGGCCTCACCGCCGAGGAGCAGCAGGCTCTCGACGAGCTCGTCCGTAACGAGAAGGACCCGTCGTACCGCGGCATTCTAGGTCAGGTCGTCGAGGACATGAAGAAGATCCGCGACCTGCAGAACAAGGTCACCCAGCTCGAATCGCTGCTCCCGGGAGACGGCGTCGAGGCCAAGCCGGGGGACACCCACGTGAAGCTGGCGGTGCAGTACCTCGAGAAGGACAAGGGCGTGCCGGAGTCGCGCGCCAAGGAGCTGGTCGCCCGCCTGAACATGATGGAGACCAACCTCGAGAAGGGGATGAAGGTCTACTTCTACTACGACCCGGCCAAGGATTTCTTCGGCACCTGGGTGACGCAGGGTGCCGCCCAGCACACCCCCCTGGCCCTGGTCCGCGCCAAGGAGATGCGTCTCATCCAGGAGAAGGAAGCGGCCGTCGCCAAGGCGAACACCCTGTCGGACGAAAAGGCGGGGCTCGAGGAGGTGCGCGACCAGCTGCAGAAGGAGATCGCCGAGCTCGAGACGCGCAAGGCGGCGCTCGAGTCGACGGTGTCGCAGCTCGAGCTCGACAAGACCAAGGCCGAGGAGAGCGCCCGGATCACCGGCGAGAAGCTCGCGGAGCACCAGAACTCCCTCTGGTACGACGCCGACCTGGCCGAGCGCCTGAAGGCCCGCGGCGTGCTGAAGACGGTCAACAAGGTCGAGAACATCGGCGAGGTCAAGTTCGCCCATAACATCGACCTGACCAAGACGAAATCGATCACCCTGAAGCCGAGCGAGTTCGGCATCGATCACATCCGCGACGTGCGCATCGTCCCGACGTTCCTGAAGGAAGGGCGCGACATCGGCGTGCGCTTCGTCGAGGACGGCACGGTCGAGGTGAACGTGCTCAACGAGGCCGCGCTGCGGGGACAGAAGGTCCTCTTCGTCGTCGAGCGGTAGCGCCGATCTCGCCCGACGCTCCGCCGGCGAGCCGCGCGGGCGACCGATGGAACAGAAAAGCCCCGCAGCCGGGCCCGCCCCCAAGAAGGCGCCCTCGTTCGAGGAGTACCCGCTCACCCGGCAGGAGTACATCAACGCCCTCGTGCACCTCTACCGGGGCGAGATGCACCGCAGCCTGGTCTGGCGGACGCGCCTCGACACGACCAGCAACTGGGCGGTGATCACGACGGCGGCGATGATCTCCTTCGCGTTCAGCGAGGTCGCGCATCCCGGGATCATTCTCCTTCTCGCCAACCTTCTGATCACGACTTTTCTCTTTCAGGAGGCGCACCGCTACCGCCATTTCTCCGTCTATCGGGCGCGTGTCCGGATGCTGGAGGAGAACTTCTTCCTGCCGATCCTGACACGCGAGCTGGTCAGCCCGATCGCCGACTGGCGCCGCTCGGTCGCAAGCGACCTGGACCGTCCGAAGTTCAAGACCACGCTCGTCCAGGCGATCGGCTTCCGCCTGGAGCGCAACTACCTGTGGATCTTCCTGATCCTCATGGTCGCCTTCGTCGTGAAGCTGTTCATCCATCCCTTCCCGGCCGTGTCGCTCGGCGAGGCCTACGCCCGCATGCGCGTCGGGCCGGTCCCTCCGTGGATCATCCTCACCTTCGCCCTGACGTTCTACGGCCTTCTGTTCGCCTCCCTCATCGCGGTGCGCCGACGCGGCATGCCCGTGGACGAGATCGCGGGGCTGGAGGAGGACCTGGGGCACTGGAAGCTCTAGGACACGTCCCGGGGGTGGCCGCCGCTCTAGTCGGTGACCCGGTCGAAGCGACGTCCGGTGAGGGCCAGGTGACGCTGCGCCAGGAGGCGCGATCCCTCGACGTCTCCCGTCTCCTCTTCGACCTGGGCGAGGTAGCCGATCGCCCACGGGCGATCGGGATGGGCCGCGAGGAATTCCTCCAGGAGGGCGGCGGCGCCTGTGCGATCCCCGCGCCTGGCCAGGGACCGCGCCAGGAGAAACGCGATCCTGTCGTTGTCCGGGTCGAACTCCCGCGCCTCGCCGAGGAGGGCCTCGTTCCGGTCGGGCGATTCGCGGGCGGCCTCCACCCGGGCCAGGCGCTCTTCGGCCTGGCCCTGCGCGTCCGGCGCGAGGCGGCGCCTCTCGGCCTGGGCCTCCCGGGTCCGCCCGGCGCGTTCGAGGGCGTCGGCGAGCAGAGCGCGCGTGTCGCGCTCTGCGGGATGCTCGCGAAGATACGCCCTGAGCGGCGGGATCGCCTCGGCGTACCGGCCGAGAGCGCTCGCGAGCGATCCGATCATCAGGTCGAGGTCGGGGAAGGCGCCGCCCCGCGGTGAGGTGCTCTCGGCTGCGGTCCCGCGTCCCAAGGCACTGTCGTTCTCGGCGGCGACCAGGGACTTCAGAGAGGCATAGGCCGCGGCTCGATCGCCGAGACGGTACTGGCTCTCTCCCGTCCAGTACAGCGCCTCGTGGTCGCCGGGCGCGAGCCTCAGGAGGGCTCCCGCGTGACGTCTCACGGCGTGCCAGTCCGACCGCGCGCGCTCGAGACCGATGAGCGAGCGCAGCAGAGGCGCGTCGCGCGGGAACTCCCGCGCCGCCCCCTCGAGGGCCCGCAGCGCCTCGGCGGGGCGACCGCCCAGAGCCAGGCTGACGCCGTACACCCGCGCCGCCCGGGGATTCGGTTCGGCCTCGAGCGAATGGCCGGCGTAAGAGAAGGCCAGGTCCGGATAACCGCCGGCGAGAGTCGCCTCCGACATCTGCGCCCAGAAGCGTGAGCGCCCCCCGCCATCGGGGCCGGCCGCGAGATGGGGACGAATCCCGCTCGTATGTCCGGAGAAGATCAGCGCCAGCCCTCTGACCTGATCGCTCTGGTCCTCGACGCGTCGCGCCAGCATGCGCAGGGGTGCCGTGAACTCGATGAGCATGTTGTCGTCGGTGTTCAGGGGGCCCGGCCGGAGAGCCGCCCGCAGCTCGGCGCCGCCGATCCACTGGTGCGCCAGGAAATCGCCCGGCGTATGGATGCCGATGCGCGCCAGGTCCGCCGCCGCGGGGCCCGGGAATCCGGCGAGGATCGGGTCGAGCCCGATCGGGGCGCCGCCTCTGGATCCGACCAGAATGGCGTCGGTGCCGACCCGGAACACCTGGGTCTCGGGGAAGACGCTGGTGAACCCGCGCAGGATCGCGGCGAAGTCGTCCGCGGTCATCTCGTACAGCTGCAGCCACTGACCGAACAGGCCGTCCGGGACCAGGCGGTCGCTCGCCAGCTCGAAGAAATCCTTTGTGAACAGGCTGGCGGCGCCAGCGACCCAGGGGTTGGACGGCTCGCTGATGATGACGTCGTACGTTTTCTTCGTGACCAGGAGATGGTTGCGCGCATCGTTCACCACCAGCCGAACGCGCGAGTCGCGCAGGGGCGCGCCGCTCACGTCGTCGAAGAACCGGCTGCCTCGAACCACGGCATCCTCCAGCTCGACGCATTCCACTTCCTGCACCGGGTGGGTCAGGACCGAGCCGAGCGAGACGCCGCTGCCGAGACCGATCATCAGGACCCGATCCGCGCGACGCGCCAGCAGGAGCGGCGCCTGGCCCATCAGCACCTGGGTCGACAGGTCCCCCATCAGGGCGGTCGTCCGCTGGAAGGGGGGCTCCGCGAGACCCGGAGGCGCCGAGGCGTCCGGCTTGCCGTTCACCAGGAGCGTGCGCGCCGCGGTGGTGCGGAACACCGTGACCGTGGAGGTCAGCCCCTCCTCGAACATCAGGATCTCGCCGTGGTACGCCCGCGCCATCACGTCGAAGGTCGCCCGATCCGCTCCGCGGTAGCGGGTCGCATAGCGAAACACACCGCTCGACAGGATCTCGGGCGGCAGAGCGGGGGCGGCGACGGTCATGTTGACCAGGAAGATCACGACCGACGCGGCCAGGAGGCGACTGAGCCGGTGCCCCCGCGCCGGGCGCGTCAGCATGAGCCCTGAAAGCCCCAGAAGGGCGCTCCCAAAGACGCCCAGGAGCAGAGCGTCGCGGCTGCCCCAGCGCGGCACCAGCCAGAACCCGGTGACGATCGATCCCAGGATGGCGCCGACGGTGTTCCAGGCGTAGGCGCGGCCGACCAGGAGCGGGGTCTCGCTATCCTTTGCCCGCAGGCCGTCGATGGTGATCGGGAACATCGCGCCGAGTCCTATCGTCGGCAGGATCATCACGCCGCAGGCGAGAGCCAGCTGCACGATCAGGAGCCCCCGCGGCGACGGCTGCAGGGAGTGGTACGCCACGACGTACAGGAACGGCAGCTCCTTGAACAGGTAGAGTCCGAAGTAGGTCGTCAGCGCCACCTGCACCTGGCAGAGGGCGGCCGCGAGGATCGGGTCGGAAAAGGTCCTCAGGGATCGCGCCCCCACCCAGGCGCCGATGGCGAGGCCCGAAAGGAAGGTCGTCAGCATGATGGTGTAGGAGTACGTCGAGGACCCCAGCACCAGGACGAGGAGCCGTCCCCACGCCACCTCGTACACCATCGCCAGAGCACCGGACGTCGCGTAGAGCAGGGTCAGGACGAAAGCGCGTCCCCTCATGGATGTCTGTTCGCCGATCCGCGCAGACTCGCGGGGCGGACCGTCCGCCGCGAGCCCGGCTCCGCGTCGCCGCGCTAGGAGGAGGGCCAGGGCCGCGGCCGCGAGGTTCAGGCCGACCGCAAGCCACTCGGTGCGGCGCAGCCCGAGCGACGGCAGGAGCGCCAGACCGGCGAGCGAGCAACCGGCCACAGCGCCCAGCGTGTTGCAGGCGTACAGAAGCCCGACGGTCCCCCCGGTCCGCGTCGTCCCGCCCGCCCGGCCGCCGTCATCGAGCCGGGACGCGGCCACCGCGATCCGGCTCGCGATCGGCAGGGTCGCCCCCATCAGGGCGGTCGGGATCAGGAGGATCGCGCCGCACAGGACGAAGCGACACAGACTGAAGACCGCGAACGAGGCATGGAACTGGCTCCAGATCGACTGATAGAGGGGGACCAGGGCGTGGAGAGCGAGCGGGACCAGCAGGCCGCAAAGGCCGATCAGGCATTCGAGGACGGCGTAGATGCGCAGGGGATGAAAGCGCTCCAGCCTGGGCGCTTCCGCTCCCATCCATCGCGAGCCGACGGCCAGGCCCCCCATGAACGCGGCCAGGGTGGTCGCGATGGCGAGGGACGTGGCGCCGAAGACCAACTCGAGCGATCGGACCCAGGCGACCTCATAGATCAATCCGCTGGCGCCCGAGACGAACAGACAGAGCAGGAGCCCCGGGAAAGAGGGTTCGAGACATGGGGGCTTCTCGGGCGGGGTCATGCAGTCGGCTCCGCCCCATAATTTATTTCCCTTCTTCGATTTGTCGAGCCTCGGCCAGGCCTGGCTGGCGTCGGGAATCGCCGCCGGACGGGCGGGGAGAGAGCCGGGCGCCGCCGTCGGCGGCGGCCGCCGGAGCGGCGAAGCGGTCCGGTTCGGGCTGCGCGGCGGAGGCCGTCGAGGCCGCGCCGCCTGTCAGCACCTCCGCCTCGAGCCGGTGGAGCAGGCGCCGCATCCACAGGATGAAGATCACCGAGGAGACGCCGCTCGCGACGATCAGCCCGCCCAGGAGACCGTAGAGCGCCGGCGCTCCGAGAACGTGGGCGGTGCGCATGCCGGCGAAGGCGCAGGGGATCGTCAGGACGGCGTAGCGCAGAACGGCCATGATCAGGCCGGGACGGCCGCGCTGCAGCCCCTCGAACGCGGGACGGCACAGGATGAACGGGATCATCGCCATGCAGGCGAGGGGACACATGGCGAGCGCCGTGCTCGCCAGCTCCGCGGTCCGTGGCGACTCCGCCAGGGCATGGGCCAGCCGCGGGCCGCCGAGGAGCATGGCCGGCGTCACCAGGCCGACGCAGTAGGCGGCCGCGGAGACCGTGACCTGGCGCATCCCCTGGCGGATCGCCGCAAGACTCCCCTCGCCGAAACGGCGCGCCACGAAAGGCAGGACGGCGACCGCGGCGGCGACCATCGGCATGATCGCGAACTGGAGGACGCGGGAGTAGATGCCGTAGGCGGCGATCGACTCGGTCGCGTTCGGCTGCCTGGCCAGAAGCCAGTTCACCAGCCCGGTCTCGACCGCCATCAGCCCGAACGTCAGGCTGGCCGGGAGCGCCAGCGACAGGAGCGAGCGCATCGGGTGCCGGTCGATCGTCGGGTCGGAATCGAGTCCGCTGGCCTTGCGGGCCGCCTCGTGCTGCGCCGCCTTGCGCAGGGCGTAGACCAGTCCGCCGAACCGACCCAGGACGGTGGAGAAGGCGATCCCGAAGACGCCCCAGTGGAACACGAACAGGAAGATCGTGTTGAGTCCCACGTTGATCAGGTTCGACCAGATGCCGGCCCACATCGTCGACTTGGTGTCGTGGTGCGCCTTCACGATGGAGTCCGGAATGATCGACCAGAAGGCGGTGAACGCCGAGCCGCCGATGAGCACCCCTCCGTAGATCGAAAACTGGCGGGCCAATCCGGGCTCCAGCCCCATGCGGTAGGCGCCGAAGTAGATGTACAGGGCGATCGAAGAGAACAGCGGTACCAGAAGCCACACGATGGTGCGCGACGCCCGCAGAATCTGTTCGATGCGGGCCCCCTGGCGCTTCCCCATGGCCTGGGCCAGGTTCGAGGTCAGTCCGGTCGACACACCCACCCAGCAGGCGATCATCAGGATCTCGTAGGGGAAAGACAGCCCGCCGACCGCGGCGATCGCCTGGTCTCCGAGGGTCGACGCGAAGGCGATGTCGACGAAGGTGAACAGCGAGCGCATCCCGAACGACAGCACCAGGGGGGCCGCCATTCGCAGGATGGAGGGGCCTGTGGTTTGGGAATCGGCGGGCCGGGCGGGGCCGGCGGAATGCGACGTCATCGGGAAAGAGCATTCTAACAGAGCGGCCGGTGGTCATGAGAGCGGCGCGAATGCTTTGGAGGCATTAGAATATGTCGCGGAGATTCGAGGAGGTCAGCCTGAGCTGGGTCAGGCAGTTCGCCGACTGGCGGCCGCTGGCGTCTCTAAGGGAGCGACCGCCGGGCGAGAAGCGCTTCCTGGTCCTGGTGCCCCTGACCGGGATCGCGACCGGGTTCGCTTCGGTCGCCCTCATTCGCCTCCTCGGCCTCGTCCAGCAGCTGTTCTGGGGCTCCCGTCACGAGCTCCTGCAGCCCGCCCTCCTCCTCTCTCCCTGGCACAGGCTGCTGGCCTTGACGATCGGCGGCGCACTCGTCGGGCTCATCATCCTGATCGCGCGCCAGCGCGTCGGCGGACACGGCACGGCCGGGATCATCGAGGCGGTCTGCCAGCGCGGCGGCTACCTGCCGTTCGGTCGCAGCCTGGTCAAGGCCGGCGCGAACATCGTCACGGTCGGCAGCGGGGGGTCGCTCGGCCGCGAGGGATCGCTGGTGCGCGTCGGCGCGACCATCGGGTCGTTGTTCGGCCGGCGCTTCCGGCTGGGCGGCAATCGATTGAACATCCTCGTCGGCTGCGGCGCCGCCGCAGGAATCGCCGCCGCCTACAACGCGCCGATCGGCGGAGCCCTGTTCGCCCTCGAGGTGATCCTGGGAAATTTCGCGCTCGAGTCGTTCGGCCCGATCGTCGTCGCCGCTGCCATCGGCACGGTCATCTCCCGCCACCTGATCAGCGCCTACCCGGCCTACACCCCGCCCGTCCACACGACCCTGGTCAGCGGCTGGGAGCTGTGGCACTACCTTTCGATGGGGATCCTGATGGGCGTCGCGTCGGCGATCTTCATCCTCGCGCTCAAGGGGGCGGAAAAGGGATTCGGGCGCATCCCGATCCCCGGCTGGACCAAGCCGATTGTCGGATTCGGCCTGGTCGGCCTCATCGGCATGCGCTTCCCGCACATCCTGGGAAACGGCTACGACACGACGAACGCCCTGCTCCGCGAGGCGCTGCCGCTCGAGCTCATCATTTTCCTGCCGATGCTGAAGCTGGCGGCGACCGCCCTGACGGCCGGCTCGGGCGGCGCCGGCGGCCTGTTCACGCCGACGCTGTTCGTGGGCTCGGCGCTCGGATTCGTCTACGGCGCCTGGTGCCACGAGGCCTTTCCGCTTCTCACCTCGACGGCCGGCGCCTACGCCCTGGTCGGGATGGGGGCGATGCTCGCCGGGACGACGCAGGTCCCGCTGACCGCCATCATGTTGATCTTCGAGCTGACGGGGGATTACCAGATCATCCTGCCGCTGATGGTGTCCTGCACGGCGGCGGTGGTCGTGTCGAGGCTTTTGCACCGGGAGTCGATCTACACCGAGCCGCTGGTCGAGAAGGGCGTCCGGCTCGGCGGGCGGATGGAGGAGCTGGTGATGGACACGATCGAGGTGCGCGATCTGATGCGCGCCAGCGCCACCCCCATCAACGAGCTGGAGTCGGTCGGCGCCGTGATGAAGAGAATGCTCGAGGAGGGGCGCAAGGAGATCTTCGTCGTCGGCGAGGACGGGCGGCTGGTCGGGGCGATCACTCTCGGCGATCTGGCGGCGCCGCTGACCACCCCCGACGTGGCCCAGACCCTGCGCGCCAAGGACGTGATGTACGCCGACGTCCCGATCCTGACCGAGAACGACCGCCTGAGCGAGGCGATCGGCCGCTGGTCGCAGGTGAGTCGCGACCGCCTTCCCGTCGTCGACTCGAGGGAGAGCCGCCGGATCGTGGGCGAGCTGTCGGCGGGGGACATCATGGCGCTCTACAGCCAGGAGGTGCTGCACAAGGAGGCGCGCCTGGCGCGCTTCGAGCGGCCGCGGGCGGGCCACCGGCCCGAGACGACTTACGTGGAGCTGCCGGGGGAGTACGTCGTCGCCCTGGTGACGCTGCCCCGGTCGTTCCCCGGCATGACCCTGAGGGAGCTGGGCGCGCGCCAGCGCTTCGGCGTCAACGTCATCGAGATCAAGCGGCGGATGCCCGGCGGACAGGAGCGCCGCATCATTCCCGATCCCTCCACCGATCTCAAGGCGGGGGACGGCCTCATCGTC
>DATFVU010000174.1:0-4587 GCA_035260145.1 Candidatus Polarisedimenticolia bacterium
TACATCGAGAAGATCCTGCGCAGCGCCACCACCGGCGTCCTCTCGATCGACGCGTCAGGCATCATCATCACGATCAACCCCGCGGCCCAGGCCCTGCTGACCGGCAGCCTGGGGCCTCCCGAGGCCGGCCGCGACCTGAAGGACCACCTGACGCGCGACACCGCGCTGGCCCCCCTCCTCGCCGCCCTCCGCCGCGCCCCGGCCGGCCGGGCCGAGCGCGAGGTCGAGGTGGAGATCGCGGGGACACCGCGCGGGCCGCACGCCGATTCCGAGGATCGGGGGCCGCGCCGGATGCGCGCCGTCTTCATACCGTTCGCACCCGAGGAGGGCGGTCCTCCCGGATCGATCATCCTCCTCGAGGACATCACCGAGATCGTGCGCTCGGGCCGGCTGGCCGCGTGGGCGGACATGGCGCGGCGCGTGGCCCACGAGATCAAGAACCCGCTGACGCCGATCCAGCTGTCCGTCGAGCACGTGCGACGCGTCTTCCGGGCGAAGGATCCGCGCTTCGGCGCGGTCCTGTCGGAGTGCCTGGAGAACATCCAGAAACAGGTCGCGGTCCTGAGGGAGATCGCCTTCGAATTCTCGGCCTATGCCCGCCTGCCGCAGCTGCGCCCGGAGCCGATCGCCGTTTCCACGCTGGTGGACGAGGCGCTCCGCCCTTACGTCTCCGCCGCCCCGCCCGGCGTGCATTTCGAACGGGATGTCCCTACGGACGTGCCGCCCGTTCTGGTCGACCGGGCGGTCATGGTGCGGGCCCTGGTGAATCTGATCGAGAACGCCCTGCAGGCCATGCCCTCGGGAGGCAGACTCTCCGTCAGCGCCAGCGCGACGGACGGCTCCCGGGGCGAGCGTCACGTGACCATCAAGGTGCGCGACAGCGGCCAGGGGATCCCGGAGGAGATCCTGCCGCACCTGTTCGAGCCCTACTTCTCCACGAAGAGCGGCGGCACGGGTCTCGGTCTGGGCCTGGCGCGCCGGGCGGTCGAGGAGCACGGCGGCACCATCGACATCCGCTCGCGCAGCGGCCAGGGCACCGTCGTCGTTCTCACGCTTCCGGCGGCGGCCATGGCGGCGGGAGCCGCCCCGGCGGGGCGCGGCCCGCAGGAAGCCGGACGATGAGGCGGGGGTCCCGGTGGCTTCCACCACTTCTCGCCCTTGCTCTCATCGCACCCCAGGCCGGCTGCGAGAAAGAGGTGCACCGGGCCGCGGCACGGGCCTTCCAGGACATCCTGGCGCGCGATCTCTCCCCCGACGAGCAGGCCGCGGCTCTCGAAGAGCTCGTCCGGACCTATCCGGAGCCGAAGACGAATCCGAACCTGGTTCGCGCGCTCCGCATGCTCGGCGACCATCACGCGCGCGCCGGACGCCCCGACATCGCGGCGTCGTGGTACGAGCGGGCCGTGCGCGTCGACCCCGACGATCCCGACCTTCTCAACCTTCTCGGCTACCACTACGCAAGGAACCGGATGAACCTGGATCGGGCCGTCTCCGTCCTGGAGCGGGCCGTGCGCCTCGCGGAGGAGCAGGGTTATCCGGAGCGGCGCCAGGGGCTCTACAAGGATTCGCTCGGCTGGGCCTACCGGATGCGGGGCGACCTGCCGCTGTCGGTCGCGCTCCTCGAGGAGGCGACGCGGCTTGCCCCCGGGATCGTGGTGATCCAGGGGCACCTCGCCGAGGCGTACCGGGCCATCGGCGAGCGCGACCGGGCCGCGTCCCTCTACCTGGAGCTGTATCTGCGATCGCGCGGCACGGACCGACCGATGCGCGACACCCTGCGCGCTCTCGGCGCCGAGGGGGGCCGCGCCTACGCGCGCGATCTCGAGCGCCGCATGGCGACCGGGCTCCAGGGGGTGGTGGAGGCCGATCGCCGGCAGACGGAAGCTTTAGGCGCGACGCTGGTCGAGCTGCGGGCGAGCGACGGAGCACGACTGTTCGGCTCGCTCCATCGGCCACGCGAGGGGGCGGCGAAGGGCGTCGCGGCGGCGCCCGCGTCGCGGGGGGGCGTGCTGCTCCTGCATCCCCTGGGGGCGAGCCGGGCCGTCTGCGAGCCGTTCGCGGCCACGTTCGCGAGCGCGGGGCTCTGGGCCCTGACGCTCGACCTGCGCGGCCACGGCGCGAGCGTCAGCGAAGCGCTTCCCGACTCCCGCGCCTTCGGCGCCCGGCTGACCGAGAACCTGGACGCCGCGGCGCGGGACGTGCGGGCCGGCCTCGCGTTGCTCGCGCGCCAGACGGGAGTCGGCCCCGACCGCCTCGGGATTCTCGGGGCGGGCCTCGGCGCTCTCCTGGCGGCGCGCGCCGCCCTGACGGATCAGGCCGCGCCGCATCCCGCCGCCCTCGTCCTCCTGTCGCCGTGGGGGCGGGCCGATGCCTATCGCGAACCCCTGTCCCGCCTGCCCTCCGGCGCCGTCTTCATCGTGGCCGGCTCCGAGGAGGATGGGCCGCTCGCCACCCTCCGGGCGCTGTCTTCGCCGGGCTCGGATGAGCCGCGGAGCCTGGTGGTGGAGGGAAGCGGGTCCCACTTCGAGCTGACGCGGACGAGCCCGGCGCTTGGGGAGACGCTCGCCGCGTTCCTGCAGTCCCGCCTGGAGGGGGATATTCGGACGGCGGCGGGAGCCGCGGCCCGACGCTAGAAGTGTGACCTAGACGCTCTCGAGCAGCCGGTGGATGGGGGGTCCCTCGAGGACCGAGGCGCTCTTCTGCGCGAGCGCCTTCGTTTCCTTGTCCTCGTCAGAGGAAAAGCGGTCCCGGTACTCCCGGTTCACCCAGCGCACCTCGGCGAGATACTCCCCGGGCTCGTCGAGATTCTTGAGCATGACCTGATTGATGAAGCCTCGCGATCGGCGCATCAGCTTGATCCAGTCCTGCTGCTGCGCCTCGAACTCCTGATCCTTACCGCGGCGCACGTGAAAGGTAATCAGGTCCACGATCATGAACGCTCTCCTGGGAGTGGGTCCGAGTCCTAGCGCGTGCCGCGAGTTCCCCCCGGCGACGCGGGGACGAAATTCACGTCGGCACCGATCATGAGGGCGTGCTCGAGCACGGCGATCCGACGAATGTCGAGGTTCAGCGCGACCGGCCGGTCGCCGAACTTCCAGAGATCCTCGATCAGCTCGGGGATCTCGAATTTCGGGAATGAGTCTTTGAGATCGATCGTCCCGAACCCGGGCAGTTGGACGGGCAGGCTCGATACGACGACGTAGTAGCGGGCGTTCGCCTCGTCGTGACGAAGCGTCAGCACCGGCTGGAGAATCTGGTCCACCGGAATCCCGCTCGCCCGCAGCCGGATCTTCAGCGTCGCCCGGGAGTCCAGGAGCTTGAGCTCGCGCGGCTCCGACAGGGTCAGGTCGATCTTGAGCACCTGATTGCCGACGCTGAAGGTGTAGGGAGTGGCGGTCTTCAGCCAGTCGAGGAGGGCGTCCTCGGAGATGGTGAAGCGCACCTCCGATCGATCGGCGGCGGGGGGAGGGCTCGCGCCCTCCGCCGCGGCCAGCACAGCACCGGCGAGCAGGAACGGTCCCAGGGCGGAGAGGCAGGCCAGAATCCGCATGGGAGGGGCCGGAGCACCCACCCGCGGAGCCTTTTCGATGAGAGATTGCCTGATCGCCACGTTGCGGGACCCTCGATTCGCAGTATAGCACGCGGTCAGACGAGGTCGCGCGCGCGCGCCAGCGCCTGGAGCTTCGCAAAAGCCACCGCGGCGGGAAGCTCTCCCAGGTCGGACGCGGTGCCGAGAAGGATCCGCTCGGGGGGCGGAAGCCCGGGGGTCGAGCGCAGCACCGAGACGATCCCCTCGCTGTCCTCGACCACCTCGCTCCCTCCATCGACCAGACCCAGGCCCAGCATCAGGTCGGCGGGAAGCGGCGCCTCCTTCAAGAGCCCGAGGCTCGCGCGGCCCCGGACGCAGTCCAGGCTCAGGCAGGACAGGCGCTTCAGTCGCGTGATCCCCGGATAGAGCCCGCCGAGGTCGCCGCCCTCGAGGTGCAGGCAGAGGCGCATCGTGACGCCGCGGCCCAGCACTTCCCACAGGCGCGTGAAGGTCGGAAAGTCCTCTTTGTTATGGAGGAGCGCGGGCTCGTCGACCTGCGCCCAGGCCGCGCCGGCCGCCTGCAGACCCTTGAGCTCCGCGTTCAGGGCGATGGCGAACGCCATGGCCATCGCCATCGGATCGTCGTAGGCGCGGTCCTCGGCGATCCGGGAGAGCGTGTAGGGGCCCACCAGAACCTGTTTCACCGTCTTCGGGCTGCCCTCCCTGGCGAACAGGAAATCCTCGGTCAGGATCGGCGCCTCCCAGGAGATTTCCGAGCTGACGATCGGCACCCGGTAGGCTCCTCCGCTGCCCGGGAAGCCGCGCCGGGCCTCACCGAGCACAACACCGCCGAGATGCCCGGCCAGGTGCGACACGGGGTCCTGACGGCGGACGAGCCCGTCGGTGACGAGATCCAGCCCGGCACGGACCTGTTCGTCGATCGCTTCCCGGGTGAGACGGTCGAGCGCCTCTCCGTCCGGCGACCCGCCCTGACCCGGGGCTTTCGTGGGATACGATCCGTTGTTCGTCGCGATCATCATCGTCTCCCGGAGGACGTG
>DATFVU010000175.1:0-7954 GCA_035260145.1 Candidatus Polarisedimenticolia bacterium
CATGTACTGGGCGCGCAAGCCGCAGAAGGCGTCGATGGCGCTGATGAACATGGTGTCCGCGAACATCAATCAGTGGACGATGCTCGCCGCCATGATCCCCATCGTCTATAGTTTCAGCGTGGGGGCTCCGACGCACATCCCGTTCGACGCGTTCCAGCGTGAGGAGATCCTGTTGACCATCGCGCAGTCGATGCTCGGCATGCTGCTGCTGTCGAACATGTCGTTCCACATCGTCGAGGCCGGCGGGATCTTCGCTCTCTGGGGGCTGCAATTCGTGCGCCCCCACCTGCACACCGAAGTCACGGTCGTTTACTTCGCGTGGGTCGCCTATGAGCTGTTCATGACCCTCGTCGTCCGCCGCCGTATGGCCGCATTCGGGTCCTTCATGCGCGTCTGGCGGATGCACGCCGCGCGGGCGCGCACCGTCCCCGCGCCGAATCGGTAGGAGTGTGTCCGAGTCATAGCATGGGTCGCGCACATGGGGCTTGCCTGTCCCAGGCGAGGCGCGAGGAGGAAACGATGCTGGTCGCATCGTTGACGACGAGCAACGAAGCGTGGGGCCGCAATCCCCATGTGCCCTGCGGGTTCATGGCGGCGCGGGGCCGCCTGCGTCGTTGCCGCTCCTCCGCGATGTCCCGCATCGCGGTCGTCGCGGCGCCTCGCACTCGACCCCGCGGCGCCATGAACGCGATCCATGCTATGACTCGGACACACTCCTAAGAGCCCGGCTCCGCAGGCGCAGGGATTCCGGTGACACGCGGTCGATTCACGGCGCTCTCTCTGACACTGGTCGCCCTCGCCGGGGCGGCGTACTTCGGCCTGCCGCGCGCCAGGCGCTGGGGCGAGAAACGGCTGCGCCTCAAGCTGGAGGCGCGCGCCTCCGCGGCGTTCGGCGCGCCGGTGCACATCGGCCGGGCGCGCATCGAATTCGTGCCTCCCGGCGTCCGGCTGGAGGCGATTCGGGCCGAGCGCGAGGGGAACCGCGGCTCGCAGGCGATCGCCGCCACCGAGGAGGTCTCGGTGCACGCCGGCCTGTTCACGCTCCTGGGGACGCGGCAGGGGCCGCTGACGGTCAAGATGAAGCGCCCGCACCTCGCCCTCCGCCTGGCGCAGGGGCGCTCCTTCTCGTCCACCGACGACTCGGGCTCGGGCCCTCCCGGCCCCTCCCCCCTGGCCGCCGTCGCGGCCGGCTCGACGCTCGAGATCAATGGCGGGCAGGTGGAGATCGATTTCCTCGGCGGGCCCGCCCTCAAGCTCGAGGGGGTGCAGCTGCAGGCCCATCCGGAGGACGGAGGGAAGATCCGCGGCCGCGCCTCGTTCTCGACGGGATCGTACGACGGCCCGGGAGGGGAGTGGCCGGGCCTGGGCGGCGAACTGACGTTCGTGACCGGCGGCGATGAGACGCGCCTCGAGTCGGTGGCCATCCGGGGGGACGGCGTGGCGCTCTCGGGAAGCGTTCTGGTGCGGGCCGGCGACGCGCCGGGGCTCGAAGGATCCGCCGACGTCAGTCTGGACGTCGCAAAGGCACGGCACCTCTTTCCCGAAGGAGCCGGCCCGAGCGGCCAGCTCAAGGCGTCGCTGTCCGGAACCTGGAGCGACGGCAAGCGGGCGGCGACCGGCCGGCTCGAGGTCGAGAATTTCGCGCTCTGGGGTCTGGCGATCGGCACCCTCGACAGCGATCTGGTCGTGGACGAGGGGATCCACCTGAAGGGGATCCGGGCGCACCTCCTGGGGGGGGAGGCGACCGGAACGTCCGACGTCCGGTTCGAGGAGGATCGCTTCGAGACCACCACGGATCTGCGTCTCGACGGCGTCGACGCGGCGCAGGTCCTGGACTACGCCGGGTGGACCGGCCCGCCCCTGACCGGAACGATCCACTACAGCGGGCAGCATCGCATCGACAGCTCCGGGCTGAAGAGCCTGCGCGGCACGGGCGTCGTCGACGCGGTCGGGCACTACCGCTCGGCGAGCGGCCGGGATCTTCCGCTGGAAGTCACCGTCAACCCTGCCATCGAGGGAGACACCATCAACTTGAAGAACGGAACCCTGCGCGCCGGCTCGACGCGCGCCAATTTCTCCGGGCGCTGGACCAGGAGCGAGGGCTTCCTCCTGAAGCTGAGCGGCGGCACGGGGAACCTGTCGGAGATCCTCCCTCTGTTCGCGCCGTCGAAGAAGCCAGTAAAGGCCCCGGCTCCGGGCCCCTCTGCGAAGTCCTCGCCCCCGCCGGTCCGCCCTCCGGCCCCGGCCCCCCCCGCTGCGAAGCCATCGCCGACGCCCTCGAGCCGGCCGGCCTCGTCCCGATGGATGCTCGAGTCGCCGTACGTGCTTAAGGCGACGTGGCCGCCCCGAGGAGCCGGTGTGCGGCGCGCCGTGGATCGCGCGCAGCCGCCCGGCGGCGCGCGCCCTCCGAACGTGACCGGAGCGCGACGACCGCAGGCGCAGGAGACCGAGACACCGCTGGAGCGGATCGTGCGGTCACTCGGGGGGCGCTGGGAGTGGGACGGGGATCTGTCCTACGGCCGGCGCGGCCTGAACTTCACCGGCCGGATGACGGGAAGCGATCTGACCTATCAGGGGACGCCGATCGGTTCGCTGCGTGCCCGGATCGTCTACGGCGATGACCGGCTCGCGATCGAGGAGGCGACCCTCCAGGCCGCGCCGGACGCCTCGGTGAGCCTCCGCGGAGGGATCGACTTCCGCGGCGAGGGAACGGTCAGCGTCGAGGGAACCGCCACGGCCTTCCCCCTGGCGCCGGTTCTGGCCGTGATCGGAATGAAAGCGCCGGTCGATGGCCGTCTGAACGGCAGCGTGGCCCTCGCCGGCAAGCCGGCCGCACCCTCGGGCAGAGCCCGCATCGAGGTCGCCCCGGTCGTGGTCGCCGGTCTGGAGTTCGAGTCGCTGCAGGGGGATCTCGTCTTCACCCCCGACATCGTCGAGATGAAGCCGCTGACCCTGGCCCAGGGCTCCGGCCGCATCTCCGTCGCGGGCCGGATCCCGTACCGTGGCGGCGCCTGGCTGCCGGAAGAGGGGGGCAGCATGCCGCGAATCCAGATCGAGGGGAGCGGTCTCGACCTGTCGTTCTGGTCGAAGGCGGCGCGCGGCACGCCCCTGGAGGGGACGGCGGCCATCGAGGGTTCCGTCGAGGGCTCGATCGAGGCGCCGGTCGGCAAGGTGTCGCTTCGCGCCTCGTCTGTGAAGGTGCGCGGCATTCCGGTGGGGGAGGTGACCGCCCGCGCCGACCTCACGGGAAACGCGGTCGACGTCGCGGTCGAAGCGCCGGACAGCGGCCTGACGATCACCGGCCGCGTCGGTCTTTCGGAAGGAAGGCCCCTCGACCTGAAGGCGGTCCTGTCCGGGACCAGGCTTCGGGGCGACACCCTCATGAGCGGAACGCCGGAGGACATCCAGGTCACACTGAGGGGGGAGGTGACGGTCCGGGGAAGCCTGGCGGATGCGACGTCCCTGCAGGCGCGGGCCGGCCTGTCCGGCTTCGATCTGTCGGTGGCCGGCGTCGAGGTGGCGGCGGAGGCGCCGGTCGATCTGACCCTCGAGGCGGGGAAGCTTCGGGTTTCCCCGGCCGTCCTGTCGGGGCCGGGGACACGCATCGAGGTCCGGGCCGAGATCGATCCGGGAGCCGCGGGCACGATCGATGTCGCAGCCAGCGGCCGCTTCGATCTGAAGCTCCTGCGCCTGTTCCTGAAGAATGCCCAGGCCACCGGCGAGGGGACGATCATCCTGCGCGTGGGAGGTGCTTTGGCCGACCCGACCTACGACGGCCGCGTGGTCGTCGAGGCCAAGGCGATCCGCCATCCCGACCTGCCGTGCGTGATCGATGGCCTGCTCGGCAGGGCGGTGTTCGAAGGGTCGCGCCTGAAGATCGAGACCCTGGAGTTTCTGGCCGGCGGCGGGCCGGTCACCGGGAGCGGCGAGATCCAGTTCGGCGACCTGCGGCGATCCGAGTCCCCCTTCACCCTGCACAGCGCCACGATCCGATTCCGCGGCACCAGCGTCAAGGCCGAATTCCCCGCCGGATTCCGTTCGGTGTCCGACGTGGACCTCACCGTCCGCCGCACTGCGGAAGGGACGTCACTGAGCGGAACGTTCGACCTTGTTCGCGCCGTCTACTCCAAGGACTTCAAGCTGGAGTCGTTCGGCCGGCCGCGCCCCGGCGAGGGCCTGAGGTCCCCGGCCGGAAGCATCCTCTCGGGAATCGATCTCGATATGGCGATCCGCGCTCCGAGAGACGTCTGGCTGCGCAACGATTTCGGGAATATCGAGATGCAGGGGGAGCTGGACGTGAGCGGCAACACGGATCACCCGGCCCTGGCCGGCCGGATCACGGCCATCGAGGGCGGCGTGCTCCGCTTCCGCAGCGTCGAGTACAGGGTGCTCGGCGGGACGATCGATTTCGAAGACCCGGAGATGATCAATCCGATCTTCGACCTGCAGGCCGAGACGCACGTCGGCGAGTATCAGGTCACCCTGAGCGCCGAGGGGAAGCTCGACGACTTTCACTACGAGCTGTCCAGCAACCCGCCGCTGCCGGAGCAGGACATCGTGGCGCTCCTGATCACCGGCCGCACGCTGGGAGGGCTGAACCCGGAGGGAGGGCTGGCGGAGGAGACGATCGGCTCCTATCTGACTGGCCTGACGGGTGAGATCGCCGGACGATTCAAGGGCAAGGCGGGGATCGACATCCTGAGCGTCGATCCGCTGTCGGTGAACGCGCAGGGGGACCCGACGACGCGCATCACCATCGGAAAGCAGGTCACGCCCGACCTGCTCGTCTCCTATTCCAACGACCTGGGGTCGACGCAGGGATCGGTCTACCAGCTCGACTACGCGCTGGAGCGTGACTTCCACTTCACGAGCATCCGCGACACGGACGGGTCGATCGGCGGCGACTTCCGATACATCCTGCGCGGCAAACCGCCGGTCATGCCGGGAGCGGCCGGAACCGAGGAGCGCGGCCCCGTCCTCTCGGCCGTCAAGCTGGAGGGGGACCTGCGCGTCAAGGAGAAGAAGGTGCGGCGCCGGCTGCGTCTCAAGGTCGGGAAACCGCGCGACCGCGCCGCCGTGAACGACGGGATCGATCGCGTTCTGAACTATTACCGCGACCGCGGCTACCTCATGGCCGACATGGACGATCGCGAGCGGAGCACGCCGGAGGGGACGATCGAGCTGACCTTCCAGGTGCGCACCGGGCCGCGCGTGAAGATCGAGATCGACGGCGCGCGTCTGCGGGCGGGGATCATCGCGGAGATCGCACCCCTCTGGGAGAAGGGGCTGTTCCAGGAAGACATCGTCGATCAGGCGCGCGAGCAGATCGAGACGATCTTCAAGAACCGGGGCTACATGCAGGCCGAGGTCGTGTCCGAGGTGCTGCACGAGGACGCCGAGGATCTGCGCGTGCGCTTCACGGTGCGCCGGGGGGAGCGGACGCAGGCCGACCAGGTCCGGTTCGCGGGGGTGAAGCAGATCCCCGAGAAGACGGTCCGCAAGGCCATCCGCACGAAGCCCGATAGTCTGTTCTCGCGCGGCCTGGTGCGCGAATCGGTGCTCGAGGAGGACGCGGACGCCATCCTCGGGCTGTACCTGGCGCAGGGCTTCCCGCGGGTCTCCGTTCCGCGGCCCGACATGACGCTCGACGAGCGGGGACGGCGGGCGGTGGTGACCTTCCGGGTCGAGGAAGGGTTCAAGGCCAGTTTCGGCCACCCGGAATTCGAGGGGAACCACGCCTATTCGTCGGAGGTCCTGGCGAAGACGGCGAAGATCCGATCGGGCGATCCGTACGTGGTCGCCGAGCTGGATGCCGCCGTCGTTCGGCTGCGCCGCATGTACGACGACGCCGGCTACCCCGACGCGCGGGTCACCTGCCGGATCCTCACTCCGGCGCCCGGCGAGGAGGCCGTGGTCGCCGACCCGGTCTTCGACGTCGTCGAGGGACGGCCTCAGAGGGTGGGGGCCATCGACGTCGCGGGAAATGTCATCACGCGCGATCCGGTGATCCGCAAGGCGCTGACCGTCGAGCCGGGCGAATCCCTGAGCAGAAGCGAGCTGCAGGCGAGCCAGACGCGGCTGTACGGCCGCGGCATCTTCCGCTCGGTGTCGGTCGAGCCGCAACCTCCGGACGAGAGCGCCGCTGGTCCGGTCGAGACCGCTGCCCCTGCCGGGGCGGCTCCCGACGAGGGCGCCTCCGCCCCGGAGGCGGCTCCGGCGGACGGCATCGTGACGCGCGACCTGCGCGTGGCGGTGCGCGAGATGGCCCCCCTGAATCAGGTGCTCGGCCTGGGGTACGACAGTGACGAGAGGCTGCGCGCGCTCTACGAGATCTCGAACCGCAACATCTTCGGGGGTGGCCGCTACGTCGGGCTGCAGCTGCGCGCCAGCGACGTGCAGCGGCGCGGCACGCTGTCCTACCGCGAGAAGGGCATCCTGGGAGGCCAGTACGACGTCCTGGGCTCGGCCTTCGCCGAGGACGAGGAACGGCCCTCGTTCGAGGCGCAGACGATCGGCTCCTCGATCCAGGTGAGCCGCCGGTTCACCCGCGCCACGCGCACTCTGTATCGCTACTCGCTCAAGGACGTGAACCTGTCGAACACGTCGGCCGACTTCGAGGGGTCGACCGTGCGACTGTCGAGCGTGGCCGCCTCCGCGTTCCACGACACGCGCGACGCTCCCTTCGACCCCAGCCGCGGCCACTCGGTCAGCGGCGAGGTGCAGTACTACGGGAAAGGGATCGGCTCGGAAGCCGAATTCGTGAAGATGTACGCCCAGTTCTACCGGTTCAAGACCATCCTGCCGAAGACGGTCTGGGCGCAGGCGCTGAGGGCCGGGGCGGCCGTGCCGTTCGGGGTGTCGAAGGCGGGATCCCCGCTGACCTGCACCGAGGGGGACATCCAGGACTCCGGTGTCCCGCCGAGCGAGCGCTTCTTCGCCGGCGGCGACACCACGGTGCGCGGCTTCGAGCGCTTCCGCCTGGGGGACACCTGCAACGGCGACCCGCTCGGAGGAGAGGGGTTGTTCATCCTGAACGAGGAGCTGCGCTTTCCGATCCACAGCTCCATCGGCGGCGTGGTGTTCTATGACGGCGGCAACGTCTATAGGACGCTCGACGACTACGCCCTCTCCGACCTGCGCCATGTCGCCGGCGCCGGCCTCCGCCTGCAGACGCCGATCGGCCCCTTTCGCGTCGAGTACGGCGCCATCCTCAACCGCAAGCCGGGAGAGGATCGCGGTCAGTTCTTCTTTTCCATCGGCCAGGCGTTCTGAGCGAGGGCCGGTGGAACGGCCGAGCCGCGCGCCTCCTCTAGGGGGATGCGTCCCGCGTGGATGGTGCGGATCAGTGCCGGCTGAGGCGCTCCGCCAGCGAGGTGCCGTCCGGCGCGCGCCCGGTCCGCCGTCCCGCCTCGTCCAGGCGGGCGAAGGCGCGCTGCACGTAGCGAACCCCGAGCCAGCGGAACGGCTCGGGCTCCCAGCGGGGAGAGGGGTGGCCGACGATCGGCAGCTCGGTCAGCGGTGAGGCTCGCGACGTGAGCAGATCGGCGAGGACGCGGCCGGCCAGGTTCGACGCCGCAACACCGTGGCCAGTGTAGCCGCGCGCCGAGGCGATTCCCGTGTCGCTTTCGTACGAGACGACCGGCATCCAGTCGCGCGGCATTCCGAGCGGACCGCCCCAGGCGTGCGTGAATTTGACGTTCGCGAGGCAGGGGAACCAGTCGCGCGCCATGCGTCGCAGCATGTCGTGCGTCGCAGCGTCGCGATCGTAGGAATCAGCGATCGCCGAGCCGAATCGGTACGGCGCGCCACGGCCGCCGAACAGGATGCGGCCGTCCGGCGTGCGCGCCAGGTAGTCGATCGAGACGCGGAAGGAGGCCAGGCATTCGCGTCCCCGCCAGCCGATCTCCTCCCATTGCGGGTCGCTCAGCGGCTCGGTCAGGACGATCAGGGAATA
>DATFVU010000176.1:0-3156 GCA_035260145.1 Candidatus Polarisedimenticolia bacterium
GACGGAGAGCGCTGCTGCACCTGCTCGATCACCACGCGCGATCGCTCGTACCAGGCGTCGGGCGCCGGCTGATTGTGCTGACCCCCCCACAATTGCCGGACCTCCTGGGCGATGTGGCTGTCCGACTCGCCGGTGCGGACCACGACGGACGTTCCCAGGATGCACCAGGCGAGCGTGGTGCAGACGAATATGAAAGCGACGGCGAACAGACGGGGGACGGTCATGTGCGAGCCTCCAGGGGTGAGAGTGGACGTATTCACGAGGAGGGAATTTGCTCCTTCGCCCGTCTGAAGTCATGACCCGGGCATGAGCGAAAGATGAGATTTGTCTGAGGAGGGGTCAAAAGACCCCGTTGTCTCAATGAGGACGCCGTGTCAACCCGATGACGAGACCGGTGCCAAAAAACAGTCCCTCCATGGCGCTCGAAACCGTCCGGGTGAGGGGACCGGGGTCTGCTTCGCCGAGCATCCGGGCGAGCGGGCCGAGGCCGACGTGTGAGCCCTGGTAGGCGTGGGCCAGGGCGTTCAGGCTGGTCCCGACGAAGTTGCCGCCGAGCCGGCTCACGACGATCCCGGCGACGGCGCAGCAGGCGCCGCAGGTGATCGCCGCCAGAAGCCGAGCTGGCCCCCGCGGCGTGGCCATCCCTCCGCCCCGGGGTCGCGGGGTGGAGAGGGCGTACCCGAATCCGGCGGCGCCACCGAGCACCAGCCCCTCGGGGCCTCCGCCGAGAGCCGGGAGGTCCTGGCCGAACAGCCCCTCGAGCGTGAAGCGCGCGCAGATCTGAACGAGCAGGCCTGTCATGCCTCCGGCCAAAGCACCGCACAGGACCAGGGCGGGGCCGCGGAAGGATCGTGCGATCGCCTCCGCGAACGCCAGCCCGGCGCCGATGCCGGCCGAGCCGGCCCAGCCGGCGACCGAACCAAGGAGCGCCAGCGCCACCGGGAGCCCGGCCGGGGAGTCGGCTCCCGGGGCCAGGCGGAGAAAGAGCCCTCCGATGAGACCGGCGCAGGCGCCGGCGAGAGCACCGCCGGCCGATGCCGCCCCCCAGCGCACGCCCGCCAGGCGGGCGGCATGGCGCAGGCGCAGCGCGACCAGTGCGGCGACGGCGCGCGCGGCCCCGGGCTGACCGAGAAGCGGAACCCGGCCCGCGCCGACCACATCCCAGCGCGCGTCGCGCATCAGGGCCCGCGCCGCCTCGTGCCCCGGGCGCCGGTCCAGGCGGCGCAACGCCTCCTCCGTCCCGAGGGCGTGCAGCGTCTCGGCCGCCTCGCGGCGGTCCGCATCGGGATCGTCCGGGGCGGAGGCATCGTCCCCCAGCAGCCTGCGAAGGGCGGGCTCGAACGGGTCCCCGCGGGTGTGGTCGGTCGACGCCGGCTCCGGTTTTGCCGTCGGCTTCGGATCGGCCGCGGCCATAGGCACCGGGGGATCGGTCGAGCCGTCCGACTCCTCCACGACTCCCGAATGCACGAAGCGGTAGCCGTGGCGCGACACGGTTCGGATGAACAGCGGCTCGCGCGCCGTGTCGCCGAGCGCCCGCCGCAGCGTCCGGATCGCCTGGCTCAGGGCGCCGTCCGAGACGATCACGTCGCTCCAAACCGCCTCCAGAATATCCTGCCGCTGCACCGCTTGATTGCGGCGCTCGAGCAGGAGGACCAGGAGATCGAAGTAGCGGGGGATGAGCGGGACTTCCCGTCCCGCCCGGATCAGGAGGCGCCGCGACGGAGAGACCGTGAACTCGGCGAAGCGGTAGCGCGGCGTCATCGCGCCTCGTGTCGTTGGCGGCGGCTCCGTCCTAGTTCCTGGAGCAGGATCCGGGACCGCGCGGATCGCCGCAGGTGCCGCAGGCGCCCGCCTCCGCCGCCGACATCGGGTCAAAGGCGGAGCGTCCGGCGCCGCCTCCCACGGCGAACGTGGAGACGAGTCTCTCCAGATCGGCGCTCCCGCAGCCGGTGCAGACAGGCCGCTCCGAACCGATCAGAAGCGTCTCGAACTGCTTCGAGCACGCGCGGCAGAGATACTCGAACAGGGGCAAGGCGACTCCCGTTCGGACGGACGTCTAGGCCAGAGAATAGCGGGGGCGGCGGGAAAAGAAAAGTGGGGCGGCCGCGTTGGCCCCCATGGCGGCAAGGATCTCGCGGCCGGCGCGGCGTCCGCTGAGATAGGCCCCGTGCACCGTCTGGTAGTGCGGCGGGGCCGCGGTCGCCTCCCCGGCGAAGTGCAGCCCCTCGAGCGGTGTTGCGAGAATCGAGCGCGCCATCACGCCTCCCGGGCAGGTGAAGGAATAGGAGCCGTGAGTGTAGGGGTCCTTGATCCAGTCGCGCACCGACGACCACTTGAGGCGCTGCCGCGCCCCGGACGACGGGAGCGCCTCCTCGACCCAGCCGAGGGCGCGATCGCGGGCGGCCTCCTCTCCGAGATCGCTCAGCTCCTGCGCCGGCAATCCGGTGATCCAGCCGAGAAGCACCGGGGCCCCCGTGCCGATCGGATGCGGGTCCCAGAACGATATGCGGCCGCCGCGCGTGCTGAAACCCGGAAGCCCCGGAACGGCGTCCCGCCAGAACCAGGTGTCGAACAGGAAGTGGACCACCACGACGCGCCCCATCTTGAGGGACCGGATGGAGTCCTTCTTCCACGCCGGCAGCCCGGGGGTGAAGACCGGCGTGTCGCTCTGCAGGACGCCGATCGGCAGCGTGACCAGGGCGCGCCGGGCGCGCACCGTCTCGGTCCGTCCGCCGCGCTCGTACGACACCACGGCGCCGTAGCGGCCCCAGGCGATCTCGCGCACGACCGAGGACAGCTTCACGCGATCCCCGAGGGCGTCGGCCAGCTTGCGCGGCAGCTGGTCGTACCCCCCCACGACCTGGTAATTGCGATCGAAGTACATCTCCCACGCCGCCTCGTCCTCCATGGCGGCGCGCAGGCTGATCTCGGCCGGCTCGGACGACCACGAGAGGGCGTGCTCGCCGACGCTTTCCTGCTCCTCGGGCGTGAACTTCTGATCGTCGAGGAACTGCTGGAACGAGGTGTCCCCGCCGCGATAAGCATGCCAGGCGCGCTCCAGGCGCTCTTCGATCCCCGCCTCGCGGGCCCGATCCGGCTTCTGGAATCCGGCGGTCGCGGACCAGGGCCAGGTGATCCAGTCGGCGAAGGGGCGGG
>DATFVU010000177.1:0-3873 GCA_035260145.1 Candidatus Polarisedimenticolia bacterium
CGTCCTGCTGGCGACGATCTGCCTCGACCGGCGTGACTTCAAGGGGGCGCTCGCCGAGCTGGCGCGCGGCGGCCTCACCGCGGGCCCGCTCCTGGATCCAGTGATCGCGAAGTACGAGGAGATCCTGGCCCAGGTTCCCAACGACATCGAGGCCCGCGCCGGGTTCATCGAGGCCCTCCTGCAGGGCCGGCGCTACGACCGCGTGCTCGCGGCCGGCGCCGAGACCCTGAAGCTCAGAGACGACGAGTCGACCGCGTGCGTCTCGGTGGCCATGGGGGACGCCCTGCGCGAGAAGGGGGATACCGACTCGGCGGTGAAGCGTTACTTCGCGGCCCACGGCAAGAACCGATCTCTCGCGTCCGGCATCATCGAACGGCTGAAGAACATGATCGGGTCGGAGGGGACCCACCCGCTGGCCGCCCTGGCGCTCGGCAAGGTCCTGGGGTCCGAGGGACGGTGTCCCGAGGCGGTGGAGGCCCTGGGAGCGGCGCGCACCGCCGATCCGAAGCTGTCCGACGCCGTCCTGGGGGAGCTGCAGCGATTGAGGGACACCTTCCCGGGCGTGCCCGAGATCAGTCTGGGGATGCTCCAGATCCTGGCCGAATCGTCCGATCACAAGCGCTCCCTCCAGGTCATCTCGGATCTCCTCGACCTTCGGCCGGACATGGCGAGTGTCCTGGCCGGTCATCTGGATCGGATCCTGAAGGCCGATCCTCAGCAGGCCTTCGCGACCTTCGAGATGGGACGGGCCCTGCAGCTGCTGAAGCTTGCGCCGCGCAGCTCCGCCACCTATCTCAGCGCGTTCCGCATGGATGCCACGCTGGGGCCCATGGTCCTCAAGCACCTGAACGAGCTGATCGAGGCGGCGCCTACGTGCCCCGACCCCTACGTGGCCGCCTGCGCGGTCTACGTGGCGCGCGGCAAGCTGCAGGCGGCCGCCCAGAAGATCGAGCAGGCGCTCGAGAAGCTGCCTGGCGAAGTGGAGAGACTCCTGCCGCGCCTGGAGGAGGTCCAGAAACAGACCAAGGCGAGCGGCAGCATCTCGCTCATTCTGGCCGACGCCTGCCTGCGGGCCGGACGGCACGACAGGGCGCTGGCCGCGTACGGCGAGGCGGGGCGGCGCGACTCGGCGCTCGTCGAGCGGGCGCTCAAGGGCGTCGAGGCGATCCTCGAAGCCGCCCCGAAAATGGCCGAGGCCCATCTCTGGCGGGCGCGTTTCCGGTCCCATCGCATGCAGTTCGACGAGGCGCTGGTCGACCTCCATCAGGCCGCCCAGCTCCAGCCCGAACTCTGGCCCGCCGTCGTCGAGGAGGCCGAGTCGATCCGGGCCCGGTCGCCGGAGTCACACGCCTGCGCACTTCTCCTGGCCGATCACCACTCCGCCTCCGGCAAAGAGGGGGAGGCGGTCCAGATCCTCACGGAACAGCTCGTCAAGGCCGCCGGAAGGAGCGAGCGACTGGCGATCCTGGTGCGGCTGTGGCGTCTGGCGTCCACGCGCGGCGACGACGAGGAGGCGCGCCAGCACCTCGCCGAGGCCTCGAAGCTGGCCCCCGACAAGAACCAATTTCTTCTGAAGGTTCATGAGACCCAGATCCAGGTGATGCGCGCCGCGGCGGCGCGTCTGCGCGGCACGCGTCGCGGCGCCGATCTGCAGAGGATGCTCCGTCTGCTGGTGGATCTGGGGGAGGTGCGCGACGCCTCGGCGCTGCTCGATAGGCACGCGACGCAGATGGAACCGAAGGAGGTGCAGCATCTCCGGGCCGACATCGCCCTGCGCAGCGGCGAGCACGCGCGCGCCGCCGAGCACCTGGCGCGACTGGGCGCCAGCCGCGCGCTCGCGTTCGCCGCCGCCCGCTCCGGAGACTACGCCCTGGCGGCCCGCACCCTGGAGACGCTCGCCGCCAAGAATCCGGAGCCGGGCCTCGACGTCTCGCTGGCCCGGGTGTATCGCGACATGGTGGCCGCCGATCTGATGGGCGGCCGCAGACGTCTCGTGGGCGAGACCACGATCAACTTCAATGCAGGAGCGTCGTGACGACGCGCGAGGGGATGGCATGATCTGCCCGATGCTGTCGGCGCTCAAGCCGACCGATGAGAACGGCAACCCCGTCGACCGGGAATGCATCTACGAGAACTGCCGCTTCTTCAACATCCCGCAGCGCGATTGCAATCTCATGATGGCCAGCCGCGCCATGCTGGATCTGGCCCAGCACGCGCCGCCGCCGGCCTCTCCGACGCTTTCCCCGACCGCCCTGGCCGACATGGAGCGCCGCCTGACCGACGTCGGCAAGGGGATCCTCCACTCCTCCATGGAGGTCCAGGAGGTCGTTCGCCAGGCCGGGCAGGAGTCGATCGCCAGGCTCGCCGACATGGGAGATTCGCTGGCCAGGCGTCTCCTGGGGATCGAGCAGCAGATCCAATCGGGTCCACGGGATGGCGACACGAAGGCCTCGGCCGGCCTCGAGGAGGTCGTTCGCCAGAGCGGGCAGGAGTCGATCGCCAGGCTGGCCGACATGGGAGATTCGCTGGCCCGGCGTCTCCTGGGGATCGAGCAGCAGATGGTCTCGGGCTCCCAGGCGGGCGACACGGGGCTATCCTCCGGCCTCCAGAACATCGAGGGGAGGCTGACCTCCGGTCTGCGCGAGATCGAAGGGCGGATCGCCGCCGCTCTGGAGGAAAGCGAGGCGCGCACGGCGAAGGGGCTGCAGGCCTACCTCGGTGAGATGCGCGCCTCGTTCGACGAGACGATAGGCCGCGTCCAGGCGCGCCTGGAAGAGCAGGGCCGGGGCGTCGGGGCCACCGCGGCCGCCGCCTCCCAGAGCCTGGACCAGCTCGCCGCCCTCACCGACCTGCAGCAGAAGGTCGCCGAGAGGCTACTGGAGGAGATGTCCCTGCTGACCGCAAGCATCCGCAAGGCGGAGCAGCTGGTCACTGCACTCGACAAGAAGGTCGACAAGTCGGCAGCCGAGGGCGTCCAGCTCTCGCAGCAGCTCCTCCTGGTGAAGGGCCAGTCCGAGAAGACACACGCCGCGTTGCGCGGGCTCCATGAGGGAAACCGCGCCGTCATCCAGGCGGTGGAGACGCAGCTGCAGCGCGACCAGGTCGACGTCGCGCGCAGGCAGCTGCAGCAGGCCGAGGAGTGCAACAATCGCGGCGTGGCGCTCTACTACCGGGGCGCCATGGAGGCCTCGCTCGCCGCCTTCCGCCGCGCGGTCGAGCTGCGCCCCGATTACGCCGAGGCGCACAACAACCTGGGCCTGGTGTTCTCGAAGATGGGGAAGGAGAAGGAGGCGGCCGAGGCGTTCCAGGAGGCGCTGCGGCTCGATCCGGCCATGGCCGAGGTGTACAACAACCTCGGTTTCCTGTACCACACCTCGGGCCAGCTCGACAGGGCGGTTGAGATGTTCGGCCAGGCGATCCAGAACGACGCCGACTCGGCGGTGGCGTACACCAATCTGGGAAATTCCTTCTATGGAATGAAGCAGCCGGAGAAGGCGGTCGAGGCCTGGCGGCGGGCCCTCGAGCTCGACCCGATGAACGAGAACGCGCGGCGCGGCCTGCGCATGTTCCAGCAGGATCCGAGCAACAACTAGGAGCGCATTGACGCGATGCCCTCCGATCCGAAGGACCTCTACCAGCGATTCGAGCTGCAGGTGAGGACTCCCAAAAAGCGCATCCTGCTGGACGCGTTCCTCCCCGCGCCCGAGACGCTGGAGCCGACCGTGGCGCCGCAGGCGCCCCCTCCCCTGCCCGTGTCGGACATGACTCAGGAAGAGATCAACATGTTCCGCCGCCGCGAGCCCGAGGAGGAGGAAGAGCCCGCCCCAGGCCGAAGCCCCGCGCCAGGAAGAAGGCCGCCAGGAAGGTGGAGGA
>DATFVU010000178.1:0-7982 GCA_035260145.1 Candidatus Polarisedimenticolia bacterium
GCGACCAGGGTCCCATCATCCTGCTCGGCGAAGTAAACGTCCGTGGGATCGGGCCGGGGACGATCGTCGAGGAATCTATTGAAGTTGCGATCCTCCCCCCCTCGATCGAGCTGGCGGTCGGAGTCGAGATCCTCACCGGGATCGAGAAGGCCGTTCCCGTTCTTGTCCTCGTTCACCCTGTCGAGATTTCCGTCGCAGTCCCGGTCCTCGCGCGTGGCCCCCTCGCATCCATGAAACGAGACGGTCAGGTGGCCGTCGCCGTCCCGGTCCTCGCCCAGGTCGAGGCGTTCGTTGGGATTGCTGTCCTCGAACACGTCCCAGGCGCCGTCCCGATCCCAGTCCTCTCCGGGATCGAACTCGGTCGGATCGATGAAGCCGTCGTGGTTGCGATCCACGTAGAGGATCCCGTTGCCGTTCGTATCCGCATCGAGATTCGGGATGATCCTCGGCGCCGACTCGAACCACTGCAGCGTGCTCTCGAGGAAGACGCTCGGATTGAAAATCGACGTCTCCTTGAGCACCAGGTTCGTACCCCCCAGCTTCTGCGAGTATCCGGACTCGACGCCGGTGAGCGAATCGACGCCGAGATTGCCGTATTCCTGCGGATCGATCGTGACCGACGCCGCCAGCTTGTGATTTGCGACGAGATCCCAGGTCAGCTTGATGAACCCGCGCTTCTCGTCCGTCGATCTCACGAAGTCCCGGCTGGTGGCATGGATCGGCTCTTCGATCCGCACCGATTCGATCGTCGCGAAGTACCAGGCCCGGTCTTTCTTGATGGGGCCGCCGACGGACAGGAAGGGACGGATGTCTTTGAACTCGAGCCTCTGGCCGCCGGCCCCGCCGTGCAGCCGCGCATCGTCGACCCCGGCTCCATCACCGTCGAGCCGGTCGCTGCGAAGGAAAATCTTGAAACTGCCGCCGAAATCGTTGCCGCCCGATTTCGTGACGATATTGACGAAACCTCCCTGGGCCCGCCCGAACTCCGACGAGGCGCCCGAGGTCTTCACCTCGATCTCCTGGATCGATTCGAGGTTCAGCTCCTGGCCCAGCTTCCCGGTGAGCGGATCGACGGTCGACACGCCGTCGACCAGAGTCACGACGTCGGTGTCGCGGGCCCCGTGGATGTTCGGGTTGCCGTCGCCGTCGACGTCCGTCACTCCGGGTGCCAGCTCCAGGGCGTCCTGATAGTCACGCCCCAGGATCGGGAGCGCCTCGAGGAACTCGGAACTGAAACGGGTCTGCGTCGTCGCCTCGTCGGGATCGATCGCATCATGATGCTGGACGACACGGATCCGCTCCTGGACGTCCTGTTGCTGCACCAGGACGACCGGCACGCTCACCACCGTTCCAGGGGGAACGTCGATTTCGGGCACCTCCACGGTCGCCATGCCCGGAAACGAAACACGGAGGGTGTAGTCGGTGGCGGGCGGCAGCGGGGCGATGCGGTAGGCGCCGCGTCCATCCGTGATCACGCCCCGCGACAGGCCCAGGCGGGCATTCGCCGCGACCACCGTGGACCCCGGGATCGGCGTCCCCGCCTTGTCCACGATGAGGCCCTGCAGGCCGCCGTTGGACTGGGCGCCGGCGGGAGACAGAGGATTGGGGACCAGCGACAGGACGATCGTCAGAGCGCAAAGTCCGCGATGTGACACGTCAGACCCCGGGGGGAATCTGACACTTAGAGTACCGCGATCAGCGTTCCTGTCAAGCGCGCTCAGGCCCAGTCTGCGGCGCCGAGTCCTGCGCTCGCCGGGGACGCGTCCGGTTCGCTACGCGAACCTCCGCTCGGCTCGCCTCGCTCCGCCCCGGCAAGCGCAGGGCCCGGTGCCGCACGCCGAAGTGAGCGCGGCCGAGCGTTTGTTTGCCGCGTCGGACGGCGATGCTGCAGGCATGAGCAGAGGCGCGTGGCGGGCTGAGGCGCGTCGTGACGATTTCGAGCCGCGCCATGCGGACGAGCGGGGCACGCATCAGTCCACGCGAGCGAGTATGAGGCGCGACGCGCCGCGGCCTGCCACGCGAACTCGGGGAGACCTCGGCGCTCAGGCGAGGCGCACGTATTCGAAAGTGAGGGGCTTGCCGTCGATCCCCTTGGTCGGGGCGGCGATCCAGTTGGCCATCGTGCCGGGCGCGTACGCCGGCTGCATCAGGCTCTGCACGTACGAGCCGTCGGAGTCGGAGGGGAGCCACTCCCCCCGGCGCCTGTCGAACTCCTCTTTCCCGATCGGATTCCCTTCGGGCGTGAACCACAGGCCGGTGTAGATCCCGATGCGCCGGTTGAAGCGCCGCGACGGGAGCGAGAGTTTGAAATCGATCCCGTACTCGGCGATCGTCTTGTTCCACATGTCGAGGCCGCGCTGGTTGTCGTCGATATACGCGTCCCGCAGGATCTCGTTCATGGCGTTGCGCAGGGGGACCTGCGTCTCCCGAAGTCGATCCCCTTCCGGCACGACCATGCCGTAGTTCCCCTCGAGCGCGATGTGGTCCGCGAACTTCTTCTCGTTGGCCCGGCCCTTGAGCCCGCAGGCGAAATACTCCGCCGCGTTGGAGGAGATCTCCCCGCCGAACAGGTCGAGCGAAACGGAGTACCAGAAGTTGATGTAGCGCTGCAGGGTCGGCAGGTCGATTCCCCCCTCGCGGCGGGCGTCGCCGTCCTTGGCCTTCTTCGTCAGCTCGCACGAGCGCTGCACGATCCGTCGGATCCCGGTCTCGCCGACGAACATGTGATGCGCCTCCTCGGTGAGCATGAAGCGCGTGGTGCGGGCGAGCGGATCGAGGCCGCTCTCCGCCAGTGCCAGGAGCTGGTACTTGCCGTCCCGGTCGGTAAACATGGTGAACATGTAGAAGGAGAGCCAGTCGCCGATCGGCGCGTTGAATGCGCCAAGGATGCGCGGCCGGTCGGGATCGCCCGAGCGTCGGGCCAAAAGCGCCTCCGCCTCCTCGCGGCCGTCCCGTCCGAAGTACCGATGCAGCAGGTAGACCATCGCCCAGAGGTGTCTCCCCTCCTCCACGTTGACCTGGAACAGATTTCGCAGGTCGTAGAGGCTCGGGGCCGTGGTGCCGAGACGGCGCTGCTGCTCGACCGAGGCCGGCTCGGTGTCCCCCTGCGTGACGATCAGGCGCCTCAGGAGATTGCGGTACTCGCCCGGAACCTCCTGCCAGACCGGCTGGCCCATCTGATCGCCAAAGCCGATCGTCCGGTCCGCCTCCGGCGCGGCCAGGAAGATCCCCCAGCGGTACTCGGGCATCCGGACGTAGTCGAAATGCGCCCAGCCGGCCGAGTCGACGGAGATCGCGGTCCTGAGATAGACCTCGTTCGACTGGAAGCTCTCCGGGCCCATCGACTGCCACCACTCCAGGAAGGATGGCTGCCAGTGCTCCAGGGCGCGCAGCAGCTTCTTGTCGTCGGACAGATCGACGTTGTTCGGGATCTTTTCATGCAACTGCACTACGTCCTCCTCCAGTCGAAGGCGGGACGCGAGGGTTTCCCGTAGCACTTGAGCGCGCCCTGGTCGCCGGTCGCGTTCGGCCTCTGGAACACCCAGTTCTGCCAGGCCGACAAGCGGCCGAAGATCTTCGTCGGCATCGATTCGGCCCCTGGAAATCGCAGCGACGCCTCCATGCCGGTCAGGGCGTCGGGTGATAGCGAAGTCCGCTCTTCGATGGCCAGCCGGACCTCATCGGCGTAGTCGATGTCGTCGGCGGCGACCGTCACGAGCCCCGCGCGCGCTGCCTCGCCCGCGTCGAACCGGGCGGCCCGCCCGCCCGCGACGGACTCTTCGAGGGCCTTCAGGGTCTCCGCACGGCGCCGCAGGCGCGCCTCGAGACGAGTCATGCCGTGCCCCATCGGCAGAGCGCCGAAATTGAGCGGCGACACCCCGAGGACCACCGGACGGTTGCGGTCGTCCAGCGCGTAGGTCCGATCGCACGCCAGGGCGATCTCGAGGAGGGAGCCCACGAAGCACGATCCGGGCTCGACCAGGGAGAACAGGCTGCGGGCCGAGACGTCGAGACGGCGCAGCGTCCGCGCCACCATCAGGATGATCTCGCTCGCGAACCAGTCCGATTGCGAAAGCCGGGCCAGCGCCGCGTCGTGCGCCGAGACGAGGTCGGGATCCCCCTCCGTCTTGAACAACCACAGGCCGATCTCCTCCTCGTTGAACCGGAGCCGGCAGATGGCGTCGTCGAGCTCGCGAAACAGTCGCAGCATCCAGGCCCCGCTCCCCTGACGGCGCAGGGCCGCGGCGTCATCGGGTGGGGCTTCGTGCGGCCCCTTCATGAGCAGGGTCGCGGTGCGGCCCTTTCTGTCGATCGCCACCTCCAGGAGCGAATAGGCGATCCCGTCCGGCGTCGTCGCGGGGGTCAGCGGCGGCAGCGTCACCCCGGGGCCCGTCCTCGGCGATGACGCGGAGGCCAGCCGGGCCAGCCGCTCTCTCACGAGATCGTCGAAACGGCTCTTCGGGGCGATGCCGTCCACGAGCCCCCAGTCGAGGGCCCGCTGCCCTTTGATCCCCTCCGCCGTGGTGCAGAAGACGTCGGCGTGGTCGCGCCTCACCCCGCGCTTGTCGACCAGGCGCGTCAGGCCGCCGGTTCCCGGCAGGACGCCGAGAAGCGGCACCTCCGGAAGGCTTACCGCCGAGCTCCCGTCGTCGACCAGGAGGATCTCGTCGCAGGCCAGCGCCAGCTCGTATCCGCCGCCCGCGGTGACTCCGTTGCAGGCCGCCAGGTACTTCTGACCGGAGCGGGCGCAGGCCTCCTCGATCGCGAGACGCGTCTCGTTGGTGAACTTGCAGAAGTTCACCTTGAAGGCGTGCGACGAGCCGGCCAGCATGTGGATGTTCGCCCCGGCCGAGAAGATGCGGTCCTTCCCGGAGACCAGCGCCACCGCCCTGACCTCCGGATGCTCGAACCGCAGGCGCTGGACGGCGTCGGCGAGCTCGATATCGACCCCCAGGTCGTAGGAGTTGAGCTTCAGGGCGTATCCGGGCCTAAACGGCTGGCTCTCCTTGACGTCCATGACCACGCGGGCCACGTCACCCAGGAGCTCCAGCCGCCAGTGGCGGTAGCGGTCCGGCGACGTCTCGAACGACACGGGCGTCTGCGCCGTCGTCTGCACCTGTTCCATGGGACGGCATTATAGTACGGCGACGCGCGGGCCAAAGCCGCGCGCCGCTCCCCGGGCACCGAACGGTCCCGTGATAGCATCGGACCATGAGTGCGCTGCCGCTTCTGATCGGCGCCATCTGCATCCTGACCATCGGCTACCGGTACTATTCGGCCTTTCTGGCCGCCCGGGTGTTCGCGCTCGACGACGCCCGCACCACCCCCGCGCATCGGTTGAACGACGGGCAGAACTACCACCCCACCAACAAGTGGGTCCTGTTCGGGCACCACTTCGCGGCGATCGCCGGGGCCGGGCCTCTGATCGGGCCGGTTCTGGCGGCGCAATTCGGCTGGGCGCCCGGAATCCTCTGGCTCCTCTTGGGCGTCGTGCTCGGGGGCGCCGTCCACGACTTCACCATCCTGACCGCCAGCATGCGCAGGAACGGCAAGTCGCTGGCGGACATCGCGCGCACCGAGGTCAACCCGCTCGCCGGCTTCACGGCCATGCTGGCGATTCTGTTCATCATCGTCATCGCTCTCGCCGGGCTGGGACTGTCGGTCGTGAACGCCCTCCAGCATTCGGCCTGGGGCACCTTCACCATCGCCGTCACCATCCCCCTCGCCCTGTTCATGGGTCTGTACATGTATCGCTGGAAGCCGGGCGCCTACAGGAGCGGTACGCTGATCGGCGTCCTCGGATTGATCCTCGCCGTCGTCCTGGGCCGCTTCGTTCCCGACTCCTTCCTGGGACCTGCCTTCACTTTGACCCGCGGGCAGATCACGCTGGCGCTGGCCGCCTACGGCTTCGTCGCCTCGATCCTTCCCGTCTGGATGCTCCTGTGCCCCCGCGACTACCTGTCCTCCTACATGAAGATCGGCACGGTGGCGGCGCTCGCCCTGGGCGTGTTCGTGGTGGCCCCTCACATCCGGATGCCGGCGGTCACGGAGTTCGTCGCCGGCGGGGGCCCGATCATCCCGGGGAAGGTCTTTCCGTTCTGCTTCATCACCATCGCGTGCGGCGCCATCTCGGGGTTCCACGCGCTGGTGAGCAGCGGCACCACGCCGAAGATGATCGACAAGGAAACGCACGCCCGGATGATCGGATACGGGGCCATGCTGTGCGAAGGGTTCGTCGGCATCATGGCGTTCATCGCCGTGCTCTCGCTGAGCCCGCCCGATTACTTCGCCATCAACGTCCCGCCCGATCAGTTCAGGAGTCTCGGGATGCAGGTGGAGGAGCTGCCGCAGCTCTCGAGGCAGGTCGGGGAGGACGTCGCCGGCCGCACCGGCGGCGCCGTGTCGCTCGCGGTGGGCATGGCCCACATCTTCTCGAACATCCCCGGGCTCGGGGGCCTGATGGCTTACTGGTACCACTTCGCGATCATGTTCGAGGCGCTGTTCATCCTGACGACCATCGACACCGGCACGCGCGTGGCCCGCTTCCTGCTTCAGGAGTTTTTCGGAAAGTTCTACCGGCCGATGGAGAAGACCGACTGGCTGCCTGGATCGATCACCGCCTCGCTGATCGTCGTGGCGCTGTGGGGCGGTTTCATCCACACCGGGTCGATCAGCACCATCTGGCCGATGTTCGGAATCGCCAACCAGCTCCTGGCCGCCATGGCGCTGTCGATAGGCACGACCGTCATCATCCGGTCGGGGAAGGCCCGTTACGCCTGGGTCACGATCCTCCCCCTGTCGTTCGTGGCGGTGACCACCCTGACCGCCGGCTGGCTGTCGATCACCGACAACTTCCTGCCGCGGGCGCGCCTGGCGCCGACCCCCTTCCTGCGCTTCCAGAACTACCTGAACGCCTCCCTGACGGCGATCATGATGACCTGCATCGTGCTGACGATCGCCAACTGCGTCTACAAGTGGATCGAGCTCCTCACCGCCCCCCCCGCTCCCGACAGCCCGGCGGTCGGCGCGGCGTCCTGAGCCCGATCGGCCGACATCCGCCTCATGAACGGGAGGGCGTGCGACATCAGCCCGCGGTTGGTGGCGAGGAGCGCGTAGTGCCCCCGGTTCATCCAGCGAATCGGCGGCCGCCCCCAGGCGCGCCAGAGGCGACGCACGGAGGCGGGTAGCATGATGCGGTCATAGCGCCCGGCGATGAGGAGGATGCGCTCTTTGGGGATGCGCGGCCTGAACGCCGCCGGCGAGATCACCTTCCAGGCGCGCCGCAGCTTTTCGCGGTCGAGCATCCCGCAGGCCTCCAGGTCCTCCCGGAGGTTCCGGCCCAGAGGCGTGTCGAGGATGGGCGAGACCGGAGAGTCTCCCGCCCCGCCCAGGACCGCGAAGGCCCAGTCGTCACGCACCGCGGCCATGATCCCCGCGAGGTAGCCGCCCAGGGAATAGCCGAAGAGACCGATCGTGCCGTGCCCCTCGGCCCGCAGCCAGCTGGCCGCCCCGATCATGTCAATGACGCCCTGCCGGAACGCCTCGACCGTGAGGACCACGTCGGCCGAGACGACGAGCTCGCCGCTGTACGAGCCCGGGGGCGTGCGCTCGAAGTGCAGCGGGTGCGCCACGAACGCCACCGAGAACCCGGCGCGCACGAACGGCCGCACGTAGAGGTGCTCGATCGTCTTGATCGTGCGGTGCGCCCAGCCGTGGCTGATGAGCACGACCGGCGCCGAGGCGCTGCCGGTGTTGCGATAGAAGCGCCCGACCGCGACGTTCGATTCCTCGAACGGCAGCGGGTAGAGGGTCGGGAAGGTGAAGCGCAGGACGTCCGCGCCGGCCGAGCGCCCCACCAGGCGCTTCTCGACCCGCGGGACGATGCCGTCCCCGTGATAGAACAGCGACGGGTTCTCGAAGTGGGCGGCGGCGTCCAGAGACTGCCAGGCGTCCCCTTCGGTCGCCAGGATGCGTCCGCGCCG
>DATFVU010000179.1:0-13199 GCA_035260145.1 Candidatus Polarisedimenticolia bacterium
CCCGCCCCGCCGTACGCCTCCGGGACCATCATCCCGCACAGCCCGAGCTCGGCGCAGCGCCTGTAATTGTCGAGAGGGAATTCGCGGCTCCGATCGAAAGCGCCGGCACGCGGCTTCAGCACGTCCTCGGCGAAGGCGCGCACCGTCTCCCGCAGCATCTCCTGCTCGCGCGTCAGCTGAAAGTCCATCGGCTCAGGCCTCCGGCTCGATGAGACCGAACCGCCCGTCCCCCCGCCGGAACAACAGGCAGAAGCGCTGGTTGTCGGAATCCCGGAAGACCAGGAACGGATCGGAGTTCCCCTGCAGCAGGAGGATCGCTTCCTCCACCGACATCGGCTTGATGGGGACGCGGCCCATGGGAACGACGATCGGTCCGTCCGCTTCCGCGCCGGCCTCCGCGCTCTCGGCGGAGCGCCGCGCCGACTCCCGCGCGCCCCGGCGCTTGCGGCCGCGGGCGATTTTCTCATGGTGCTTGCGGGCCTGGGCGAGCAACCGATCGAGCGCACGCCCCAGCGACTCCTCGAACTCCGAGCCGTCCGCCTTCGCCGTGAGCGTCCCGACCCGCGCGTGCACGATGATCTCGACCAGGTGGCGGTGCCTCTCGCGCGTCAGGATCACGTGGGCGTCCGGGCTCTCGTGCAGGAGCGGCTCCAGCTTCGCCAGCTTGCGCTCGGCGAGCGTCTTGAGCCCCGGCGTGAGGTCGGCCTTGCGGCCCGTCAGCAGGATCGCCATGCGCCACTCGCCCGCGGGACACCGGTCCGGATCAATGGAACCCCTGACGCCTCTCGTTGGAGGAGGGTATGCGCAGCTCTTCGCGGTACTTGGCGACCGTGCGCCTCGCGATGCGCAGGCCGTCGTCGCTCAGCACCTGCACGATGGCGGCGTCCGACAGCGGCCGTCGCGGGTCCTCTTCGCTGACGACCTTCTTGATGCGCTCCTTGACCGCCAGGGACGAGACGTCCTGGCCCTGCGTGGAGCTGATGCTCGAGTGGAAGAAGAACTTCATCTCGAACAGTCCGCGCGGCGTGTGCATGTACTTGTGGTTGACCACCCGGCTGACCGTCGATTCGTGCATGCCGATGTCGTCCGCCACGTCCTTCAGGATCAGCGGCCGGAGGTGCTCGTACCCGAAATCCAGGAATCCCTGCTGGTGCTTGACGATGCTCTTGGCGACCTTGTAGATGGTCCGCTGCCGCTCCTCGAGGCTCTTGATGAGGCGGAAGGCGGAACGGAATTTCTCACGCACGTATTCGCGCGTTTCGCGCGTGACCTCCGTATTGTTGCGGTCGATCATGCGGCGATAGAAGGGGCTGATGCGCAGACGGGGCAGACCCTCTTCGTTGAGCACCACCGTGTATCCCTTGTCGACCTTCAGGATGTAGACGTCGGGGATCACGTAATGATTGCTGCCGGCGTTGTACTTCTTCCCGGGCTTCGGGTCCAGGTGGCGGATCGCGTCCACGTAATGCATGACCTCCTCCACCCCGCATGCGAGCGCCTGGGCCAGTTCCTTGAATTTGCGGCCCTGCAGCAGATCCATGTGATCCTTGACGATCGTCTCTGCCGGCGTCCCCTCCATGTCGTGGAAGGCCACCTGGATCAGCAGACACTCCTTCAGGTCGCGCGCGGCCACGCCGGGCGGGTCGAATTCCTGCACGAAATGCAGGGCCTGCTCGACCTGCTCCGGCGGCCAGGGACCCATCGCGGCGATGTCCTCGAGCGCCACGCGCAGGTAACCATCCTCGTCCAGATTGCCGATGATCGCCCGCCCGATCTCCTTCTGCGTCCCGGGCACGATGCTCATGTCGAGCTGCCACTGGAGGTGGTCGCCCAGGCTCTGGGGCCGGCTCAGGATGTTCTCCAGAGGCGGCGTCTCGATCTCCTCGGCCGGCGCCTGCGGGCGATAGCTCAGATCCATGTAATCCTGAAAATACGACTCGTAATCGATTTCGTCGAACGAATCCCTTTCGCGCTCATCCGCGGGGGCCTCGGAATCCGCCGCCAGAGTTGTTTCGGAAGGGGGGGCCTCGGACGCCGCCGTTTCCTCCCCGTCGGTCTTCTCCGCCTCGGCCGCTCCCTCCTGCAGCTCCTCCAGCAGCGGATTCTCGGTCAACTCCTGCGTGATTTCCTCCTGCAGCTCGAGCTTGGTCATCTGCAGCAGCTTGATCGCCTGCTGCAGAGAGGGCGTCATGATGAGCTTCTGCGTCATCCGCAGATTGAGCTTTTGCTCGAGTGCCATCCTGTCCTCGATCTCCCGTGACGCCGGCCGGACGCAGACGCCCCGGCCCGCTCAGTCGAACGCCCGCGGACTCAGTCGGCCGGGTAGGATTTGGGGGGCGCTTCCGCGGGATCCCGATCCACCAGCCGGAAATTGGCGCCCAGATACACCTCTCTGACCTGAGGATCGGCCGCCAATTGGTCCGGGCTCCCCTTCCGGAAGATCCGACCCTCGGCGATGATGTAGGCCCGATCGGTGATCCGGAGTGTCTCCTGCACGTTATGGTCGGTCATGAGGAGCCCGATCCCCTTCGCTTTCAATTGATAAATGATCTTCTGAATATCCGCAACCGCAATCGGGTCGATCCCGGAAAAGGGTTCGTCCAGAAGCATGAACGAGGGGGAAATGACCAGGGCCCGGGCGATCTCGGCCCGCCGTCGCTCCCCGCCCGACAGGTTATAGGCCGGGCTTTTGGCGAGGTGGGAGATCTTCAGCTCCTCCAGGACCATGCCGGTCCGCTGGACGATCTCTTCACGCGGCATGTCCAGGGTCTCGAGGATGGCGATCAGGTTCTCCTCCACCGTCAGCTTCCTGAAAATCGACGGCTCCTGTGGCAGGTAGCTGATGCCGCTGCGCGCCCGCAGATACATCGGCAGTCGCGAGACGTCATGCCCGCCCAGCAGGATCCGACCCGCGTCGGGCTGCACGAGGCCGACGATACAATAGAAGGTGGTCGTCTTGCCCGCCCCGTTCGGCCCCAGGAGGCCGATCACCTCGCCGCTCTGGATGTGCAGGGAGATGTCGCGGATGACGGGCCGCCCGCGGTAGCTTTTGGTCAGCCCTTCAATGCTTAGTTTGCGGCTCAACCGACTGCACGTCCTTGACTTCGGGCTTGAGGGTGATCCACGTCCGAGCGCCGCGCGCGGATTCGGTCAGAATCCTATCCCCCGCCAGATCGAATGTCAACGTCTTCCCCCGCAAGGTGCGGCCGGTCGCGGTGTCCACGACCTCCGCCAGCCCCTCCCCGTCCTGCAGGACCAGCACATCCGTCGCCGCCTGGTATTCGGCGGTGCGGGACGTTCCGAAGGCCTGGTCCCGTTTCACGGCCACGTGACCTGTCGCCTCGATCCGGTCGAGCTCGCGGTTCCCCGCCCGCTCGACCAGATAGGCGTCCATGGCGTCGGCCGTGAGCGTCGCGTCCTCCCTCGTCAGGTGAACATTGTCGCGATAGCGCCCGACCCCCTGCGCGTCATCGAACGTCATGCTCGCGGCCGTGACCGAAGTGACCGTGGGCCGCGCCGCGGACGCCGCGCCGCCGCCTGGACGCCGCTGCGTGAACCGGGCCATGACGTTGCCCGTCGCCCGAAGCTGGCGTGTCTGCTGATCGAGGACGATCTCCTCCGCCTGAATGCTGTTCCCCTCCTGCCAGGCGCGCGCCGACCCGCTGTACACCGCGCGCTGCAGGGTCTGATCCACGGAAAGGGTCCGGGCCTGGAAGGAGACCGCGGACCGGCTCCCGAAACCCGGCGCCGAGGCATCGTTCCGGGAGGAGGGCATCGATACCGTGCGAACGTCTCCGCGCGCCTCGAGCGACTTCGCCCCGGTCGCCACGTCGATCTCCTGCGCCGCGATGCGGTCGCCGCCGCTCACCACCACCGGCTCGCCCCTCAGCTCGACGACACCGGTGCTGGCGCGATAGTGGGATGATCGGCTGCGTGATGTGTACGTGCCGTACGTCACGCGACAGTTGCCGGTCAGCTCGGCCTCCTTGAGCTCGCCGCGCGCCCCGGAGAACGTCGAGGCCAGGCTGTCGGCGCGCATCTCATGGACCGCGGCGTCGGGACCCGGGGCCCGCGTGGCGATGACGTCCCCGAAGGCGTTGAGCTGGCGCAGGGCCTTGCGCTTGTCGTCGAACTGGATCTTGAGGTAGTTGGCGTACAGAAGGTCTCCGCCCCGCTCCATTCGTACGTTCTCGGTGAACACGGCGGAGTTGTTCTCCAGGGCGGCCACCATGTCGCCGGCCGAGATCGTCGTCGGAACGACGGCCTCGGCGCCGGACACCTGCAGGGACACCCGGTCCGGAATCTTGATCTGACGATCGGAGACCATGTAATTCATCCCCCTCCCCTGACCGGACAGACCGCCCACGCTGAATACGATGTCGTCGGCCGTGAAGAGCATGTCGCGCTCGTCGTCATAGAACAGCGTGCCGGTGGTCAGGGAGAGTCCCTCGGACTCGCTCTTCACGGTGACATCCCCCGACAGCCGGGCCCGCTTGTCGTTCACGTCGAACTGACCCTCGATGCCCGACACCGTGACGCTCCCCCCGCGGCCGTCGTGGATCTCGAGCTCGACCCCCTGAAGGAGCTTGCGGTCCCCCGCGAACCCGGTGACGTTGTGGGCCCGGAGAGTGAAGGACGGACGCCCCCCGCGGGTGCCGTTCACCTCGAATCGATCGAATCGATCGACGACGGGGCCGCGTTGCGCGGGAGTCGGGGAGGAGGGCGCCATGGTGATCTCTGTCTGGGGCCTGCCCTTCCGGCCGTAGCTCATGACGACGGCCAGGCAGAATCCGGCCAGCACCATGAGAACCAGGACGCGCAGCACCATGACCGCGCGCATGGGGCGCCAGTGGATCCGCTGCGTCCTCGGCGCCTCGTTCGTCATGTCCCCTCAGCGTCCCTTGAACACCGGCTTGCGCTTCTCGACGAAGGCGCGGGTCCCCTCCCGCATGTCCTCCGTGGCGCAGCTCAGTCCGAATAGAGCCGCCTCCATCGACAATCCCTCGTCCTGGGTCATCTGCAGCCCCTCGTGCACCGCCTGCAGGGCGTAGCGCACGGCCACCGGGCCCCGCGTCAAGATCGTGCGGGCCGTCGACTCGGCCGCCGGAAGGAGGTCCGCCGCCGGCACCACCCGGTTCACCAGTCCGATGCGGTGCGCCTCTCGCGCGTCGATCGGCTCGCCCGTCAGGATCAGCTCCAGGGCGCGGCCCGCACCGACCAGCCGGGCGAGGCGCTGCGTGCCGCCGTACCCGGGGATGATCCCCAGTGCCACCTCCGGCTGGCCGAGCTTCGCCGACTCGGAGGCCAGGCGCAGGGTGCACGCCATCGCCAGCTCCAGGCCGCCCCCCAGCGCGTAGCCGTTGATCGCGGCGATGCTGGGCTTTCCAAGCCTCTCCAGGCGGGTCAGGACCGCCTGTCCGGCGCGGGCGTAGGCGGTCCCCTCGACCGGAGTCTGCGACGAGAGCTCGCCGATGTCAGCCCCGGCCACGAACGCCTTCTCTCCGGCCCCGGTAAGAATCAGCACCCCGATGGACGGATCGTCGCCGGCCGCCGTCACGATCCGGTCGATCTCCTGCATGGTCCGCCGGTCGAGGGCGTTGAGCTTTTCGGGCCGGTTGATGGTGATGCGCGCGATGCGCTCCTTCGTCTCGACCAGGACACTCGTCGGGCCGCTCATCGTCGTCCCTCAGCTCCGCGTGAGGAAGTCATTCGGCTTCGCCGGTTCGGAGGTGTAATCGTAGAAGCCCTTGCCGCTCTTCCGCCCGTGGAAGCCGGCCAGGACCATGCGCTTCATCAGGGGTGGCGGCGCGAACCGTTTCTCGCGAAACTCGTCGAACATGATGTTGGCAATGTAATACGTGGTGTCGATGCCGACCAGATCCAGGAGCGTGAAAGGCCCCATGGGATAGCCGCAGCCCAGCTTCATCCCCTGGTCGATGTCGACGATCGTGCCCACGCCCTCCTCGAGGGCCCGGATGGCGTCCAGGATATACGGCACCAGGAGCCGGTTGACGATGAATCCCGTGCGATCCAGGGAGCGGATGGGGACCTTGCCCAGGCCCTTTGCGAATCCCAGGACCGCCTCCTCGACCCCCGGCTCGGTCAGGATGGTCCTCGTCACCTCGACCAGCTTCATCAGGGGAACCGGGTTGAAGAAATGCAGTCCGATAAAGCGCCGGGGTCTCTTCGTCGCCGTGGACATTTCCGTGATCGACAGCGAGGAGGTGTTGCTGGCGAGGATCGCCTCGGGCTTCAGGGTGCGCTCGAGAGCGTTGAACGCCTCCTTTTTCACCTGAAGACTCTCGATCACCGCCTCGACCACGAGGTCGCAATCGCCGAGGGCGGCATAGTCGGTCGTGCCGGTGAGCCGCGACAGGGTCGCCTGTTTGTCCTCGGGACGGACCTTGCCGCGCGCGACCCCGCCCGCCAGGAACTGCTCGATGCGCTTCAGCCCCGCGTCCAGGACGTCCTTGGACACCTCGAGAACCGTCGTCGGGTGGCCGGCCTGCGCGGCCACCTGGGCGATCCCCGACCCCATGAGTCCGCACCCCAGGACGCCGACCCTCCTGATCTCCATGTGACCTCCGGCCCCATGAGGGGGCGCATTCCAGAGATTAGCCGCGTGTTCCTTCGAGCGCCTCGACGAGGATGGCGATCCCCTGGCCGCCCCCGATGCAGGCGCTGGCGATGCCGTACCGGCCTTTGCGCCTGCGAAGCTCCAGGAGGAGGGTCAGCACCAGCCGGGTCCCCGTGGCACCGAGCGGGTGGCCCAGAGCCACCGCCCCGCCGTTGACGTTGACCCGCTCGCGATCCAGGCCGAGCTCCTTCTCGACGGCGAGATACTGCGCGGCGAACGCCTCGTTGATCTCGAACAGGTCGATCTCGCCGAGCCCGAGGCCGGCGCGCTCCAGCGCCATGCGGATCGCCGGAACGGGCCCGATCCCCATGATGCGCGGAGGCACGCCGGCGACACCGTACGTGATCACCCGGCCGAGGGGGGGCGTTCCCGACCCGGCCACAGAAGAACCCGCCACCACGACGGCGGCCGCGCCATCAACGATCCCCGAGGCGTTGCCGGCGGTCACGTATCCCTTCCCCTGGAAGGCGGGCGGCAGCTTCGCCAGGGCCTCCAGCGTGGTTTCCGGGCGACGGTGGTTGTCGTCCGAGACCACGACCTCCTTGCCGCGCTCGCGCACGGTCACGGGGACGATTTCGTCCCGCAGGCGGCCCGCCCGATGCGCCGCGTCCGCCGCCTGCTGGCTGCGCAACGCGTATCGATCCGCCTCCTCCCGGCTGATGCCGCGCTCGATCGCCAGAACCTCAGCCGTCTGCGCCATGGCACAACCGGAGTACGTGTCCATCAGACCCACCAGGAGGGAATCCTCGAGCGCGACGTTCCCCATCTTCAGACCGGAGCGCAGCCCGCGCGCCACGTGCGGCGCCTGCGTCATGTTTTCCATGCCCCCGGCCAGTACGATCGACGCCTCCTGGAGCTGGATCAGGGAGGCGGCGGTCACGATGGACTGGATCCCGGAACCGCACAGGCGGTTGACCGTCAGCGCGGGCACCGATTCGGGAAGGCCCGCCTTCAGTCCGACGTGCCGCGCCCCGTACATGGCGTTGCCGCTCGTCTGCATCGCGTTTCCGAACACGACGTGATCGACGGCCGCGGCATCGGTGCCTGCGCGGCGGAGCGCCTCGCGCCCGGCGATTACGCCCAGCTCGACCTCCGTGAGATCACGAAAGTGCGAGTTGAGATCGGCCATCGGCGTGCGGGCCCCCGCGACGATCACCGCATCGAAGATCGGCGCCCTGCGTGAGGTCATCGGTGCTCCCTGGGTCGATCGCCGCGGTCCATGGGCCGGTGAAAATCGGCGCGCTTGACCAGCACGCGGGCGTCCTCCGCCTGGAGCGTGACGAACTGGCACATCTCCTGGAGCCGCGAATAGATGCGCGGCCCGATGCGCTGTTTCAGAGTCGGATCGCGCTTCTCTTTCGGCTCGTCCATGTAGTTCGTCGTCACCATCGTCGCCCGGTTCTCGTTGTAGCGCGTCGTCACGATATGCGACAGGGTCTCCTCGACCCAGGCGCTGAATTGACGGCCGCCCAAATCGTCGAGCAGCACCACCTCGGTCGCAAGCACCGGCTGCAGGAGCTCGAGCTCGCTCATGCCCGACTGGCGATCGAAGGTGGCCTGCAGCTGCCGCAGCAGGTCCTGGACATCGCAGAACAGGCATCCCACACCCTTCTGCAGCGCCAGGCCCCGCAGCGTCGCGACTCCGAGGTGGGTCTTGCCGACCCCCGGCGGCCCCATCAGCAGCAGGCCCCGATCACCTAAAGGATACTCCTCCGCGAACCGCAGCGCCCGCGTCTTGGCGCCCTGCAGCGACATCTGGTGCGGGCCTGGATACACGTCGTAGTTCTCGAACTCGCAATCGTGATACCGGCGCGGGATGCGGGCCGCCTTGAGGAATTCGGGCGCCTCAGCGGGCGGGCCGGGTGCCGCACGCCGGCAGTCGCACGGCCGGGCCCGCCGGGCACCCTTATCATCCAGGATGACGAAGCCGGTCCCCCCGCAGCGCGCGCACGCGGCGGCGTCGTTCGTGCCCATGTCTCTTGCGCTCCCGAGCGCAGCCTCAGTTCAGATACCCCTGGAGCTGCTGGCATTTCTGCGAGCGGTTGAGCTTTTCCAGCGCCTGCGCCTCGATCTGGCGGATGCGCTCGCGTGACAACCCCATCATTTCGCCGATTTCTTTGAGTGTCTTCGGTTCTCCCTCGTCCAGGCCGAACCGCAGGCGCAGCACCTTCTGCTCCTTCGGATCGAGCTCGCCCAGACAGGCGTACAGGTGATCCTTGAGGGACGAGCGCAGCAGAGCCATGTCGGCCGGAGGGATGACGTCCTGCTCCAGCTTGTCCGACAGGTGGAACTCGTGCTCCTCGTCGATCACCGTGGACAGGGAGACATTCTCGTCCGCCACCTGCAGCAGATTGGTGACCTCCTCGACGGGAATCTCGAGCTTTCCCGCGATCTCCTCCGGGGTCGGATTGCGCTCCAGATCCAGCGTGAGCTGGGAGATCGTCTTGCCGATGCGGTAGAGCAGGTTCGCCTGTTTCTGCGGCAGTCGGAAGGCGCCGCTCTGATCGGACAGCGCGTGAATGATCGCCTGTCGCACCCACCACACCGCATAGGTGATGAACTTGACGTTTTTCTTCGGATTGAAGCGCTTGGCGGCCTCGATCAGGCCGATGTTGCCCTCGTTGATCAGATCCAGGAACGAGAGACCGCAGTTGCGGTACTTCTTGGCGAAGCTGACCACGAAGCGGAGGTTCGCCTCCACCAGCTTGCGCAGCGCTTCCCGGTCGCCCCTCTGGATACGGTCGCCGAGGACCTTCTCTTCATCCGGCGTGATGCGGGGCAGCTTGGAGATTTCTTGGAGGTATTTCTTCAGCGTTTCGGAGGAGGCGGCGGTCCGCTTGCTGGAAGTCCGTTCCTCTTCCACGCGTCACCTCTTTTCGACTTTTGGGTTACGCCCGGGGCCCGAGACCTTGACGAGGGCGTGAGAGGAATCGATCCCCTCCTCCCTCCTTCTCTTGCCGAGCTCCTCGCGCACCTGGCCGATGAAGCGCTCCATCTCCTGGTGCATGGTTTCAATCTTGCGTCGCAGATTCATGATGATCTCGACGCCGGCCAGATTGACTCCCAGATCGCGCGTCAGGCTCAGGATGAACGCCAGCCGCTCGACGTCCTCCTCCGAGTACAGCCGCGTGTTCCCCTGCGTGCGTGATGGCTTCACCAGGCCCTCGCGCTCGTACAGCCGGAGGGTCTGGGGATGGACCTCGAACCGCCTGGCCACCACGCTGATCATGTAGAACGACCTGTCGCCGCGCGGGACGCTGACCCTGCGCGCGCGGCGGGAGCTAGATGAGGATGCCACGGCGCAAGTCCTCGCCGGAAGCCAAGGCGCCAAGCTCCTTCAGCAACTGCCGGGATTTTTCGTCGGTCGCTCGCGGCGTGACGATCTGAACCTCCACGTACTGGTCCCCCCGTCCCGATCCGCGCAGAAGCGGAGCGCCTTTGCCTCGCAACCGGAATTTCTGACCGCTCGCCGTGCCCGGAGGGATCTTGATCTTGGACCGCCCGCTGACCGTTGGAACCTCAATGCGGGCCCCGAGGGCGGCCTCCGGCATCGTGATCGGCACGACGCAGTGGATATTATCACCAATCCTCCTGAAGAAAGCGTGCGGCGCCACCTGCGTTACGATAATGAGATCGCCCGTCGGTCCACCATTGCGCCCCGCTTTCCCCTTGCCGGGCACGCGAACGCGCGACCCGCTGTCGACCCCCGCGGGAACTTGAACCTTGATCGACTCCGCGCGCCGGAGCACACCGCCTCCCTGGCACGTGCCGCACCCCTCGTCGCCGATCGCCCCCTCACCGAAGCAGCGCCGACACGTGGTCGCGAAGTGCAGGAGCCCCGAGACGTGGCTGACCCGGCCCATGCCGGCACAGTCCGGGCACGACCGTCGCGCCCGCGACGGCACGCGTCCCGCCCCGCCGCAGCGGGGGCAGGAGGTCTCCGCATCGATGATCATCTCGGTCGTCACTCCGCTCAGCGAATCGAAAAAGGCGACGCTCAGCGTGCGCGTCACATCCTCGCCGCGCCGTGGCGTCCGGTCGGCGTGCATTTCGAGGGCCTGGCCGCTGAAAACCTCCGCGAAAAACGACGAGAAGCCGGACGTCCCGGAGGTCAGATCGGTGAAATCGAATGAGGGATCCTGTCCCGCGTGCGCTTGCCAGATCGGGTCGTCCGCGGCCTGCCCGGCGAGTGCCGGGCCGTGCTCCAGCTCCCGGTCGTATTTCCTCCGCTTCTCCGAGTCCGACAGGACGTCATAGGCTTCGGAGATTCGCTTGAAGCGCTCTTGCGCGCGCCTGTCTCCGGGGTTCAGATCGGGGTGGAACCTGCGGGCGAGCCTGCGATAGGCCCTCTTGATGCCGGCCATGCGCGCCCTGCGCTGGACGCCCAGCACGATGTAATAGTCGATCACGACTGGACCTGCACCTTGATCGGCCGGGCCCGCGCCCCGGACGACTTCGGAAGACTGACCTCCAGGACCCCCAGGTGGAGCCGGGCGCTGACCCGGCTCTCGTCAACGGGGTGAGGAAGATGGAATGTGCGGGAGAACGATCCGTAGGGCCTTTCGATGCGCAGGGCCGCTCGCGCCTCTTTCTCGAGCGGCCGTCGCCCCTCCACCGTCACGACCCCGCCCTCGACGCGGACGACGAGGTCGTCACGCCGCACCCCGGGAACCTCGGTCGTCAAGAGGAACGATTCCCGCTCCTCCCGCAGGTCGACGGGCGGGCTCCAGCCGGCCAGGCCGCTGGTCGAGAAATCACCTCTGCGCAGGACCGACTCGAGCAGGCGGTTCATCCGCTCCCTGAGCCCGACCAGATCCCGGATGGGATCCCAGGGAAGGGGCGCGCCCGCCCGGCGGGGCGGGCGCTGAACCCGACCGCTCATCGCTTCGGCTCGTCGACATCCACATACTCGGCGTCGATCACGTCTCCGTCTTTCCGCGAACCGCCCCCCGGCGCTCCCGTCCCGCCGCCCGGGGAGCCGTCGCCCTCCGACCTCCCGGGTCCCGCTCCCGGCGAAGAGCCCACCTTCTGGTACAGGGTCTCGGCGAGGCGATGGGAGGCCGCCTCGAGACGCTTCAGCGCCTCGTTGATCGCGTCCTTGCCCCCGCCTTCCATCGCCTTGCGCACGTCCTCGATCGCGGCGCGAATGTTACGGTCGTCGTCCGGCGAGACCTTGTCGCGATTTTCGTCGAGCAGCTTCTCGATCTGATACACCCGGGTGTCGGCCGCATTGCGCGCATCGATGTCCTCGCGCTTCCTGCGGTCCTCCTCGGAGTGTGCCTGTGCCTCCTTGACCATCTTGTCAATGTCGTCCTTGGTCAGGGTGCCGGTGCCGCTGATGGTGATCTTCTGTTCCTTCGAAGTGGCCATGTCCTTTGCGGACACGTTCAGGATCCCGTTGGCATCGATGTCGAAGGTGACTTCGACCTGGGGAATGCCGCGCGGGGCGGGTGGAATGCCCACGAGGTGGAACCGGCCCAGAGTCCGGTTGTCCCGGGCCAGCTCGCGCTCGCCCTGAACGACATGGATCTCGACGCTCGTCTGATTGTCGGTCGCGGTCGAGAAGGTTTCGCTCTTGCGCGTCGGAATCGTCGTGTTGCGCTCGATCAGCCGGGTCATGACGCCTCCCAGCGTCTCGACCCCCAGAGACAGAGGCGTGACGTCGAGGAGGAGCAGGTCCTTGACCTCGCCGGCGAGGACACCGGCCTGAATGGCGGCGCCGATCGCGACGACCTCATCGGGATTGACGCCCTTGTGCGGCTCCTTGCCGAAATACGTTCTCACGATCTCCTGGATCTTGGGGATGCGGGTGCTGCCGCCGACGAGGACGACCTCGTCGATGTCCGCCGGCTTCAGCCCGGCGTCCTTCAGCGCCTGCTCGAGGGGCGGAATCGAGCGCTCGAACAGATCGTTGGCCAGGCGCTCGAACTGCGCACGCGTCAGCTTCAGCGCCAGGTGCTTCGGTCCGGACGCGTCCGCGGTCACGAACGGCAGATTGATTTCCGTTTCCGTCACCGTGGAGAGCTCGCACTTGGCCTTTTCCGCCGCCTCCTTCAGACGCTGCAGCGCCATGCGATCCTTGGACAGGTCGATGCCCTGGTCCTTCTTGAACTCCGCGATGATCCAGTCCACGATGCGCTGGTCGATGTTGTCGCCGCCGAGATGCGTGTCGCCGTTCGTGGATTTGACCTCCACGACACCCTCTCCGACCTCGAGGATCGAGATGTCGAACGTGCCGCCCCCGAAGTCATAGACCGCGATCACCTCGTCCTTTTTCTTGTCGAGGCCGTACGCCAGGGCGGCGGCGGTGGGCTCGTTCACGATGCGCTCCACCTCGAATCCCGCGATCTTCCCCGCATCCTTGGTCGCCTGCCGCTGGGCATCGTTGAAGTAGGCGGGGACGGTGATCACAGCCTTGCGCACCTTGTGGCCAAGGTATGCTTCAGCCGATTCCTTCAACTTCCGAAGAATGAGCGCAGAGATTTCAGGAGGAGTCTGCGTCTTGTCGCCGACCTGTACCTTGACGAGATCGTTCGGCCCGCCGACGATCTGGTAGGGAACG
>DATFVU010000180.1:0-4423 GCA_035260145.1 Candidatus Polarisedimenticolia bacterium
CGGGGAGTCGGGAAGCGCCTCGGCCTGCGCCGTCGTGGTCGCCGCGGCGTCGATCCGCGACGGCTTCGTCCCGCCGGTGGCGGGCCTCGACGATCCCGACCCGGATCTCGATCTCAACCTGGTGGTCGGCGAGGCGCGCCGGGGTCCCGTTCCCTCCGTCCTGGTCGATGCCCCGGGGACCGGAGGGTCCTGCGCGGCTCTGATCCTGAAACGAATCTAGGAATCGGTCTCGGACAGCGACTTCCTGGCATCCTCGAGAATCTGCTTCGACTCGTCGGCCTCGGCCTCCGGGACGTACACCGCGTACACCGTGGTGACCGGAAGCAGGAATCCGGCGCTCCCCGTGAACGGCTCATCCGCAACGATCGGGTGGGGGACGCCGCTGTCGTCGAGGTAGGCGAGAACCGGGTGCATCGAGGCGCTCTCCAGGAGACGCAGGGCGATGAGGCTCTCCTCGCGCGTCGCCTCGACGGCCACGGGACGCGCCCCGGCCAGGGCGCTGCCGCAGGAAAAGCAGGGTGTCGCGCCGGCCTCGACCGGCTCGCCGCAGGTGGGGCAGGTGTCGCCTGAGTCCACGGGCGAATCGTACTCCCGGGTCCCACCGCGGTCAATCAAGCCAGGCGGAAAACGGCCTCGAGATTGCGCGTCGTCGCCTCGCCGACGGCCTGAGGCGTCAGTCCCTTCAGCGCCGCGATCTTCGCGGCCACCAGGAGAACGTTGGCCGGCTCGTTGCGCTTGCCGCGGTGAGGGTGCGGCGTGAGATAGGGGGAGTCGGTCTCGCACAGGACGCGATCGAGAGGGGCGAAGGCGGCCGCTTCGGCCACGTCGCGGGCGTTCTTGAAGGTCACCGGACCTGCGAACGACAGGAGAAACCCCAGATCCAGGCAGCGCCTCGCCTCCGCCGTGCCCCCGGAGAAACAATGGAACACGCCGCCGATCTCCGAGGCGCGCGCCTCGCCCAGGATAAGGAGCGTGTCGTCCCAGGCCTCGCGGGTATGGATGACGAGCGGCAATTTCAGCTCGCGCGCCAGGTCGATCTGCGCGCGGAACACGCGGCGCTGCGCCTCGCGCGGCGAGAAATCGTAGTGATAGTCCAGCCCGATCTCGCCGATCGCCACGGCGCGGGGAAGGGCCGCCGCGCGCCGGATCCCCTCCGCCGCCTCCGGCGTGAAGCTCTTCGCCTCGTGCGGATGCACGCCCGCCGTGAAATGGATGAAGTCGTGCCGCGCCGCCAGCGCCGCGCAGGCCTCGGCGTCGCCGATGAACGAGGAGACCGTGATGATCCGGACGAGACCGGCCGCGCGCGCGCGAGCGATCACCGCGTCCCGATCGGGGTCGAAGTGCTCCAGTGTCAGGTGGGCGTGGCTGTCGCTGAACAGGTCGAAGCCCCCGCCTACTTCACTTTCCAGCCCGGGGCCACGGGCTCGTCGGTCGTCAGGATGGTGGGCTGCCCCGAGGCGTCCGAAGCGGCAAGAAGCATCCCCTGCGACACGACACCGCGCAGCTTCGCCGGCTTGAGGTTGGCGACGACGACGATCGTCTTGCCGATCAGCGATTCGGGCGGATAGCGCGCGGCGATCCCGGCGACGATGGTGCGGGTCTCGGTGCCGATGTCCACCGTGAGCTTGAGCAGCTTGTCCGCACCCTGGACGCGCTCGGCCGCGATCACCTTCGCGGTCCTGAGGTCGACGCGCCCGAACTCGTCGATGGCGATCTCGGCCGGGCCGGCGGCACCGGCGGATGGCGCCGCGGACGGCGTCGGAGCGGGTGATGCGGCCTCCATGCGTGTCTCCTTTCCGGGCTTCGCGTCCCCGAGGTACGCGGCCTTGTCGATGCGCGGGAAGAGCGACTCGCCGCGGGCGATCGGCCGCCCGGGCTTCAACTCTCCCCAGTGGATGTGCTCGAGGCTGGCGGTCGTGACGTCTCCCGGGACTCCGAGGCGTTTCCAGAGTCCCAGGGCGGACTCCGGCATCACCGGAGAGATGAGGACCGCGACGATGCGCAGCCCCTCGGCGACCGTGTAAAGCACCGAGTCGAGCGCCCAGCGGCGCCCCGGATCCTGAGCGAGCTTCCAGGGCTCGTTCTGCACGATGAATCGGTTGAGGAGTCCAATGAAGCCCCAGAGACGCGTGAGGCCCGCGCTGAAGTCGAGCGCCTCGAAGTCCTTCACGAATCCGTCCACCGCGTCCTTCGCGGCCACCTTCAGAGGCTCGTCGCCGCGGAAGCGCGGGTCGGTCTTGGGAACCTTCCCGCCGCAGTAGTCCTCGATCATCTTGAGAGTGCGGCTGGCCAGGTTTCCCAGGTCGTTGGCCAGGTCGGTATTGACGCGATCGATGAAGGCCTCGTCCGAGTAGTTGGCGTCCTGCCCGAACACCATCTCGCGCAGCAGGAAATAGCGCAGCGGGTCCACGCCGAACGCCTCGATGAGAGGCAGCGGATCCACCGCGCCCCCCTTCGATTTCGAGATCTTGGCGGCGTCGCGCAGCCACCAGCCGTGCGCCACCACGCGGCGCGGCAGCGGCTCGTCCGCCGACATCAGGAAGGCCGGCCAGTAGACGGCGTGGAAGCGCAGAATGTCCTTTCCCACAAGATGAAGATCGGCCGGCCAGTAGCGGGCGTACAGCTTGCGGTCGGCCGCGTAGCCGAGGGCGGTGGCGTAATTGCTCAGGGCGTCGAACCAGACGTAGAACACGTGCCGGGGATCGCCGGGAAGCGGGATGCCCCAGGTGAAGCTGCTGCGGCTGATCGACAGATCTCTCAGGCCCGACTGGACGAAAGACACCACCTCGTTGCGGCGCGAATCCGGGAAGACGAACTCGCGGTGATCGGCGTAATGCTTGAGGAGCGGCGCCTGGTATTTGGACAGGCGGAAGAAGTACGACTCCTCCTCGGTCCAGTCGACCTTGTGCCCCTGGTCCGGGCAGCGCCCGTCGACGATCTGGTTCTCGGGATAGAACGACTCGCACGAGGTGCAGTACCAGCCCTTGTAGGAGTCCTTGTAGATGTCCCCCTTCGCCAGGATCTTCTCGTACAGCTTCTCGACTCCGCGTCGGTGCCGCTCTTCCGTCGTCCGGATGAAATCGTTGTGGCTGATCCCGAGGGTCCTCCAGAGACCGCGGAAGCGCTCGACCACGTCGTTCGCCAGATCGATCGGCTGCAGTCCCTTCGCCTGGGCGGCCCGCTCGATCTTCTGGCCGTGCTCGTCCGTCCCGGTCAGGAAGTAGACGTCCTTCCCGAGCATGCGGTGGAACCGCGCGATCACGTCCGCCACGACGGTCGTGTAGGTGTGTCCGATGTGCGGCACATCGTTGACGTAATAGATCGGCGTGGTCAGATAGAGCTTGCGGGCCATGAGATCCCCGGTCTAGGAGCGCTCGTCCCCTTCCAGATAGATCTTGAACAGGCGGTAGAGCTCCGACTCGAAGCTCTTGTGGTGTCGGCGCTCGAGCGCCGTGCCGAACGTCGCCCCCGCCTGCAGCAATCGAATGTACTCCTGGTACATGGCGTCGACGTCTCCCTTGGCGGCGAGCGAGCGCATCAGCTTCTCGGCCTCCATGGCGGGGATGCGCAGGCCGACCTCCCCGCCGGGCCGCGCGGCGATGTCCAGGGCCCCGTCGGTGACGTCCAGCACCACCCGCAGCATGCGCCCCGCCTTCACCTTGTCGTAGATCATCGGCCCCTCGCTCGTCGCCTCGCCGCCGCTCTCCGGCGCCCGCGGGCCGCGCCCCCGCGGGTTCGCGCGGGCAGCTCCGGCGCCTGCGCCCAGGACGCGATCGTCTCGGCCCCCCCCCGTGGAGGCGTGTAGGCCTGCGCCGCCAGCCGCTGGATCTCTTTGAGGGGCCTGTCCGCCTTCAGGGCCGCCTTGCGGCAGTCTTCGTCCTCCGGCGTCGCCTGCACCACCTCGCCATTGTAAACGGATACCTTCATCCGGATCGGCCCGTAAGGCGTCCGGATCGTCTCGACGCGCCGCGCCAGCTCGATCCGTCCCATCGGCAGGTATCGGAAGCCGATCGTCGTGGTCTCCCGGAAGATCACCGAGGTGACGTCCTGGAGCTTCGGCTCGGGGCAGATGATGGTCACCAGAGTCCCCGGGCGGTTCTTCTTCATCTGGATCGGCGTATAGAACACCTCCAGGGCGCCCGCGGCGAACAGACGCTCCATGAGATGACCGTAGAGCTGCGGGTTCATGTCGTCGATCGTCGTCTCGAGGACCAACACCGTCTCCCGGAGCGCCGCCTCCTCCAGAAGGTCGCCGTCGAGGACCCGGAGGAGGTTCGGATGGCCGTCGAACTGCTTCGGCCCGATGCCTCCGATGCGCGTGCGCGCCATCGGCTACGGCGCCGGGACGAAGCAGTTCGACGGCCATCCGAACCTCCTCCGGGTCCTCGACGGCGACCTTCTGGAGGAGGCGGCGCTCCGGGAG